>DATFOP010000093.1:0-14169 GCA_035265505.1 Propionibacteriaceae bacterium
CCGACGCGGCACCCGCCGCTGACGAGGTGCCGATCACCGACGCGGCACCCGCCGTTGACCAGGTACCGATCACCGACGCGGCACCCGCCGTTGACGAGGTACCGATCACCGACGCGGCACCCGCCGTTGACGAGGTACCGATCACCGACGCGGCACCCGCCGCTGACGAAGTACCGATCACCGACGCGGCATCCGCCGCTGACGAAGTACCGACCACCGACGCGGCACCCGCCGCGGACGACAAGTAAGAAGGGACCCGCCATCATGGCGAAGCTCAGCACCACAGAGCTCCTGGACGCGTTCAAGGAGCTGACTCTGATCGAGCTCAGCGAGTTCGTCAAGGAGTTCGAGACCACCTTCGGCGTGACCGCGGCGGCACCGGTTGCCGTGGCAGCGGCCGCGGCTCCGGCCGCTGCTGGCGGCGACGGCGCTGCCCCAGAGGAAGAAGAGAGCGACGAGGTCGACGTCATCCTCGAGGCCGCGGGCGACAAGAAGATTCAGGTCATCAAGGAGGTCCGCAGCCTCACCAGCCTTGGCCTGAAAGAGGCCAAGGATCTGGTCGAAGCGGCTCCGAAGGCTGTCCTGGAGAAGGTCAACAAGGAAGCCGCCGGCAAGGCCCGTGACGCCCTCGAGGCTGCTGGCGCGACGGTCTCCGTCAAGTGAGCTGAACGGGGTGCGGACCCGTGCCGTCCGCACCCCGGCCTAGCCGCTACCTGTATGCACTCGGCGAGGCCGAATTGCGTATAGCGGAATTTCCAATTCCGATGGAGTCCCCGATTTAGCGAGCGGCGACCGTGCGTCCGGTGACCTTTTGCGGAGTGATCTGGATGAGCATGTTGCGGTCGCCCGGCGCCCAGGGCACCACACCAGCCTCGGTCAGCAGGCGAGTGACCTCTTGTGGCTCGTCGACCGCTTCCGCGCGCCCACTCGCCACCACACTCCACCCTCGGTGGTTGCGCTGGTCGATCTCGTCAATCTCGAAGACAACGTCGGTCGAGCCGCTCAACTCCGACAGCGGACTGTTCGGAGCGGTACGGAACACAATGCTGCCGTCGTAATAGACATACGTGACCGGGAGGATCTGCAATCCGTCCGAGCCCTGCCAAGCGACGCGGCCGACGCTCTGGGTAGATAGCAGCTCGCGGCAGCGGGTGGGGCTGATCGCACTGAAGCTCTGCGGTGCGTCGTAGTCGTCATCGTCGTCTCGGCGGGCCATGTTCATGATCATCCCGTCCTGTACGTGCCGGGCGCAAGGGGAGGAAAAGTCTCCATCCACGGGCCTTGCCAATGCCCCGATGGGGAGTATGATCTCCGCCAAGGCAGTCGGACGATTTGACTGCTCTAGTTCTTGCTGCGCTCTGGCCCTTGACCAATGCTGCGCGCACGTCTATATTTGGGGTTTGCCCCTCGCACTTTGCCGACCCCGCGTTTGATCGTTCGATTTGACTCGGGTCGTTCACCATGCGCGGAGCCCGTTTCGCCCGCCCGCGAGCCCTCGGAAGGACCCACTGTTGGCCGCCTCGCGCACCGCCTCCAAGAACACTGTTGTATCACCTACCGGCAGGATCTCCTTCGCGAAGATCGCCGAACCGATGGAAGTTCCGGATCTGCTCGACCTGCAGATCGACTCATTTGACTGGCTTGTCGGCAACGAGGCCTGGCGCAACCGCGTCGACACCGCGCTGGGCGAGGGCCGCACGGACATCAACACCAAGTCCGGCCTGGAGGAGATCTTCGAGGAGATCTCGCCGATCGAAGACTTCTCCGGGACCATGTCGCTGTCATTCCGCGATCACCGCTTCGAGCCGCCGAAGAACACGGTGGACGACTGCAAGGAGCGCGACGTTACCTACGCCGCGCCATTGTTCGTCACCGCGGAGTTCATGAACAACGAGACCGGCGAGATCAAGAGCCAGACGGTTTTCATGGGTGACTTCCCCCTGATGACCGACAAGGGCACGTTCGTCATCAACGGCACCGAGCGTGTCGTGGTGTCCCAGCTGGTCCGCTCACCGGGCGTCTACTTCGAGCAGACCACCGACAAGACGTCGGACAAGGACATCTATACCTGCAAGATCATCCCGTCTCGCGGTGCGTGGCTAGAGTTCGAGATCGACAAGCGTGACATGGTCGGCGTCCGGCTCGATCGCAAGCGCAAGCAGAACGTCACCGTTCTGCTGAAGGCCCTCGGCTGGTCCGACGCGCAGATCCTGGAGGAGTTCGGCGAATACGAGTCCGTGCGGCTCACCCTGGAGAAAGATCACACTTCCACCCAGGACGAGGCGCTGCTCGACATCTACCGCAAGCTTCGGCCCGGCGAGCCGCCGACCCGCGAGGCGGCGCAGGCGCTGCTGGAGAACTACTACTTCAACGCCAAGCGCTACGACCTGGCCAAGGTAGGCCGCTACAAGATCAACAAGAAGCTCGGCCTCGAGCTGCCCTTCGACAAGCAGGTCTTGACGATCGAGGACATCGTCGCGGCCATCCGCTTCGTCGTCGCGCTGCACGAGGGTCGCGAGACGCTGGAGTCCCCGCGCGGTGAACTGCTGGTCGAAGAGGACGACATCGACCACTTCGGCAACCGGCGGCTGCGTACGGTCGGCGAGCTGATCCAGAATCAGCTGCGTACCGGTCTGGGCCGCATGGAGCGGGTTGTCCGGGACCGGATGACCACTCAGGACGTCGAGGCCATCACCCCGCAGACGTTGATCAACATCCGGCCGGTGGTGGCGGCGCTGAAGGAATTCTTCGGCACGTCACAGCTCAGCCAGTTCATGGACCAGACCAACCCGGTCGCCGGCTTGACCCACAAGCGCCGCCTCTCGGCCCTCGGCCCGGGCGGTCTGTCCCGGGATCGGGCCGGCATGGAGGTGCGCGACGTGCACACCTCGCACTACGGCCGGATGTGTCCGATCGAAACGCCGGAAGGCCCGAACATCGGCCTGATCGGCTCGCTGGCCAGCTTCGGTCGGGTCAACGCGTTCGGCTTCGTGGAGACGCCGTACCGCAAGGTCGAGAAGGGCCGGGTCACCGACCAGATCGACTACCTGACGGCTGATGAGGAAGACCGATTCGTCATCGCGCAGGCCAACGCCAAGTTGGACAAGGCGGGCAAGTTCACCGAAGAGCGGGTGCTGGTCCGCAAGCGCCACGGCGAGGCCGATGAGGTTGCTGCCTCCGAGGTGCACTACATGGACGTCTCGCCGCGGCAGATGGTTTCCGTCGCTACGGCCATGATCCCGTTCCTTGAGCACGACGACGCTTCCCGGGCCTTGATGGGCGCGAACATGCAGCGCCAGGCGGTGCCACTGATCCGCTCGGAAGCTCCGTTTGTCGGGACCGGTATGGAGTACCGCGGTGCCGTCGATGCCGGTGACGTGACGGTGGCTACCCAGGCCGGTGGCGTCACCTCCGTGAGCGCCGATCTGATCGACGTCGCGCATGACGACGGCACATACAAGACCTACCGACTTTCCAAGTTCCGTCGGTCCAATCAGGGCACCTGCATCAACCAGCGCCCGCTGGTGACCGTGGGGCAGCGGGTCGAGGTCGGTACGCCGCTGGCTGACGGTCCCTGCACCGATCACGGTGAGATGGCGTTGGGGCGCAACCTGCTCGTGGCATTCATGCCGTGGGAAGGCCACAACTACGAGGACGCGATCATCCTCAGCCAGCGTCTGGTTCAGGACGACGTGCTCACCTCGATCCACATCGAGGAGCACGAGGTCGACGCCCGCGACACCAAGCTGGGTGCCGAGGAGATCACTCGGGACATCCCCAACATCGGTGAGGAGATGCTGGCCGATCTCGACGAGCGAGGCATCATCCGGATCGGGGCCGAGGTCAGCACCGGCGACATCCTGGTCGGCAAGGTCACGCCGAAGGGCGAGACGGAGCTGACGCCGGAAGAGCGGCTGCTGCGCGCGATCTTCGGTGAGAAGGCCCGCGAGGTGCGCGACACCTCACTCAAGGTGCCGCACGGCGAGTCCGGCACGGTCATCGGGGTCCGGGTCTTCGATCGGGATTCCGAGGACGAGCTGTCGCCCGGCGTCAACCAGTTGGTCAGGGTGTACGTGGCCCAGAAGCGCAAGATCTCCGACGGTGACAAACTTGCCGGCCGGCACGGTAACAAGGGTGTGATCTCGAAGATCCTCCCGGTCGAGGACATGCCGTTCCTCGAGGACGGCACTCCGGTGGACATCGTGCTCAACCCGCTTGGTGTGCCCAGCCGGATGAATGTCGGCCAGGTGCTGGAGACCCATCTGGGATGGGTGGCCAAGCAGGGCTGGCAGCTCGACGACGCCAAGGGCCCGTGGGCAGACCGGTTGCGGGACGTCGGGTTGACCGACGTGGGCGGCAACACCAAGCTGGCCACGCCGGTGTTCGACGGCGCCACGGAGGAAGAGATCACCGGCTTGCTCGGCAACACCCACCCGAACCGAGACGGCACCCGACTCGTCGACGCCGAAGGCAAGGCCCGGCTCTTCGACGGTCGCAGTGGCGAGCCTTTCCCGGCGCCGGTCGGCGTGGGCTACATCTACATGCTGAAGCTGCACCACCTGGTGGACGACAAGATTCACGCACGCTCCACCGGCCCGTACTCGATGATCACGCAGCAGCCGCTGGGCGGTAAGGCTCAGTTCGGCGGCCAGCGGTTCGGCGAGATGGAGGTGTGGGCCCTGGAGGCGTACGGGGCGGCCTGGGCTCTGCAGGAGCTGCTCACCATCAAGTCCGACGACGTCCCTGGCCGGGTCAAGGTCTACGAGGCGATCGTCAAGGGTGAGAACATTCCCGAGCCCGGCATCCCGGAGTCGTTCAAGGTGCTGGTCAAGGAGATGAAGTCGCTCTGCTTGAACGTCGAGGTGCTGTCGAGTGACGGCACCGAGGTGGAGCTGCGGGATTCCGACGAGGACTACCGCAGCAGTGAGGACTTCGGCATCGACCTGTCGCGGCGCCCGGGTGAGTCCCTCGGCATCGTGGACGAGGTTTAACGAACAATCACGCGGCCTGAGCCTGTCAGCGGCCACGAACCCTCGACAGGCTCAGGACACGTACAAGTAACACCAACCGAGCAAGGCATAGAGAAAGAAGACAAGCAACGTGCTTGATGTGAACTTCTTCGACGAGATCCGCATCGGCCTGGCCACCGCCGACGAGATCCGGCAGTGGTCGCACGGTGAGGTGAAGAAGCCGGAGACCATCAACTACCGCACGCTCAAGCCCGAGCGCGACGGCCTGTTCTGCGAGAAGATCTTCGGTCCCACCAGGGACTGGGAGTGCTACTGCGGCAAGTACAAGCGGGTCCGCTTCAAGGGCATCATCTGTGAGCGATGCGGCGTCGAGGTGACCCGCTCCAAGGTGCGCCGTGAGCGGATGGGTCACATCGAGCTCGCCGCTCCGGTGACCCACATCTGGTACTTCAAGGGTGTGCCCAGCCGGCTCGGCTATCTGCTCGACGTGGCACCGAAGGACCTGGAGAAGGTCATCTACTTCGCCGCGTACATGATCACCGGCGTGGACGAGGAGGCCCGGCACCGGGACCTGTCCTCGCTGGAGGCGAAGATCGACGTCGAGCGCAAGCAGCTGGAGAACCGGCGTGACGCCGACATCGAAACGCGGATGAAGAAGCTGGAGGAGGACCTCGCCGGCCTCGAGAACGAGGGCGCGAAGGCCGACGCCAAGCGCAAGGTCCGCGAAGGGGCCGAGCGTGAGGTCAAGCAGCTGCGCGACCGTGCGCAGCGGGAGCTCGATCGGCTCGAGGCCGTCTGGAACCGCTTCAAGAACCTCCGAGTGCAAGATCTCGAGGGCGACGAGGTGCTCTACCGTGAGATGAAGACCCGGTTCGGCAAGTACTTCGAGGGCTCGATGGGCGCCGACGCCATCCAGAAGCGGCTGGAGACCTTTGACCTCGAGGGCGAGGCGGCCGCGCTGCGGGAGACCATCCAGACCGGCAAGGGGCAGCGCAAGACGCGGGCCCTCAAGCGGCTCAAGGTGGTCTCAGCGTTCCTCACCACCAAGAATTCCCCGACCGGCATGGTGCTGGACTGCGTGCCGGTGATCCCGCCGGACCTGCGCCCGATGGTGCAGTTGGACGGTGGCCGGTTCGCCACGTCCGATCTCAACGACCTGTACCGCCGGGTCATCAACCGGAACAACCGCCTGAAGCGGCTTCTCGACCTCGGCGCGCCCGAGATCATCGTCAACAACGAGAAGCGGATGCTGCAGGAAGCGGTCGACTCGCTGTTCGACAACGGCCGACGCGGGCGTCCCGTCACCGGTCCCGGCAACCGGCCGCTCAAGTCCATCTCGGACATGCTCAAGGGCAAGCAGGGCCGGTTCCGCCAGAACCTGCTCGGCAAGCGCGTCGACTACTCCGGTCGCTCCGTGATCGTGGTGGGCCCCCAACTCAAGCTCCACCAGTGCGGCCTGCCCAAGGCGATGGCGCTCGAACTCTTCAAGCCGTTTGTGATGAAGCGGCTGGATGATCTCAACCACGCGCAGAACATCAAGTCGGCGAAGCGGATGGTGGAGCGGCAGCGGCCCGTGGTGTGGGACGTGCTCGAGGAGGTCATCACCGAGCATCCGGTGCTGCTGAACCGGGCGCCGACGCTGCACCGGCTGGGGATTCAGGCCTTCGAACCGCAACTGATCGAGGGCAAGGCCATCCAGATTCACCCGCTCGTCTGTACGGCCTTCAACGCCGACTTCGACGGTGACCAGATGGCCGTACACCTGCCGCTCTCGGCCGAAGCCCAGGCCGAGGCCCGGATCTTGATGCTGTCGACGAACAACATCCTCAAGCCGGCCGACGGTCGTCCGGTGACCATGCCGACTCAAGACATGATCATCGGTATCTACTACCTGACCATGCAGAACGACGGTGAGCTTGGTGAGGGTCGGGCGTTCGGTTCGGTAGCCGAGGCGCTGATGGCGTTCGACCGTGGTGAGCTGAGCGTCCAGGCCAAGATCAAGTTGCGGCTGCGGGACATCGTTCCGCCGCCGGGCCGCGAGCTCAACGCCAACGGCACCATCATGCTGGAGACGACGCTGGGCCGCGCACTGTTCAACGATGCCTTGCCGGACGACTATCCGTACGCGGACTACGAGGTCGGCAAGAAGCAGCTGGGCCAGATCGTCAACGATCTTGCCGAGCGCTACGCCAAGGTCGACGTCGCCAGCTGCTTGGATCAGCTCAAGGACATCGGCTTCCACTGGGCGACTCGGTCCGGGGTAACCGTCTCCATCGGTGACGTCTCGACGCCCGCCAACAAGGCCGAGATCTTGGCCGGCTACGAGGACCGGGCCAGCAAGATCGACCGGCAGTACGAGCGCGGTCTGATCACCGAGGACGAGCGGCGCCAGGAGCTGATCGAGATCTGGACCGACGCCACGTCGCGGCTCGGGACGGCGATGGAGCAGAACTTCGACAAGAACAACCCGATCTACATGATGGTGCACTCCGGTGCCCGCGGGAACATGGTGCAGATGCGCCAGATCGCCGCCATGCGAGGTCTGGTGGTCAACCCGAAGGGCGAGATCATCGCGCGGCCGATCAAGTCGAACTTCCGTGAGGGCTTGAGCGTCCTGGAGTACTTCATCTCAACCCACGGCGGCCGCAAGGGTCAGGCTGACACGGCGCTACGTACCGCCGACTCCGGCTACCTGACCCGTCGGCTCGTCGACGTCGCCCAGGACGTGATCATCCGTGAGGAGGACTGCGGCACCGAGCGTGGCCTGACCAAGACCATTGCCCGCGACGAGTCGGGTCGGCTGAGCCTCGACGAGCATGTCGAGACTGCGGTCTACGCCCGAAGCCTGGCCACTGACGTGCTTGGCCCGGACGGTGAGGTGCTGCTCGCCGCCGGTGTTGATCTTGGCGACATCAACATCGCCAAGCTGGTCGATGCGGGCGTGACGACCGTCAAGGTGCGCAGCGTCCTCACCTGTGAGTCGACGTCGGGTACCTGCGCCATGTGCTACGGCCGTTCGCTGGCCAGCGGCAAGCTGGTGGATGTCGGTGAGGCCGTCGGCATCGTGGCCGCGCAGTCCATCGGTGAGCCTGGTACTCAGCTGACGATGCGTACCTTCCACACCGGTGGTGTGATCGGTGACGACATCACCCAGGGTCTGCCGCGCGTGCAGGAGCTCTTCGAGGCTCGCCAGCCGAAGGGCAAGGCGCCGATCTCCGAGGCTGCCGGCCGGGTGCAGATCGAGGACTCCGACCGCTTGCGCAAGCTCGTGATCACCCCCGACGACGGGTCGGAGGCGACGGACTTCGTGGTCAGCCGCCGGGCCCGCCTGCTGGTGGAGGACGGCGATCACGTGGACGTGGGCCAGCAGCTGACCGCGGGTACACCGGATCCGCACGACGTGCTGCGGGTCCTCGGTGTTCGCCGGGTGCAGGAGCACCTGGTGGACGAGGTGCAGTCGGTTTACCGGACTCAGGGTGCGCCGATCCACGACAAGCACATCGAGATCATCATCCGGCAGATGCTGCGCCGGGTCACCGTGATCGAATCGGGCGACTCCGAACTGCTCGCGGGTGATCTGGTCGACCGGTTGATGTACGAGGGGCAGAACCGCAAGGTGGTTGCCGAAGGCGGCACACCCGCCTCGGGTCGAGCCGTGCTGATGGGGATCACCAAGGCGTCGCTGGCCACCGAGTCGTGGCTGTCGGCGGCCTCCTTCCAGGAAACCACCAAGGTGTTGACCGACGCCGCGATTCAGGGCAAGTCGGATTCGCTGGTCGGGCTCAAGGAGAACGTGATCTTGGGCAAGCTGATTCCGGCCGGCACCGGCCTGGATCGCTACCGCAACATCCGGGTCGAGCCGACCGAAGAGGCGAAGGCGCAGGCGTACTCGATGGTGGGGTACGACTCGTTCGACTACGACTTCGGTTCAGGGTCTGGCGCGGCCGTACCGCTGGAGGAATTCGACCTCGGCGACTATCGCTGAATCCACCCAGTAGGCGCCAGGGGGCGGGTCCATGAGGGCCCGCCCCCTGCTCTTCCCCAAGCGCCGAGGCTTGCCGCCGTTCGCCCGTAGCTGCTAGCTTCCCCAAAGCACGGTTTGCTTCGGCCCTAGGGGAAACGATGAAGCGATGGACGCGACCGGTCCTGGCCCTTCTCCTACTGGGGCTGGCCGCCGGTTACGTGGGGATCGGTTCGGCGCAGGCGGCGAGGCCTGACAAAGCAGAGACGGTGGTCACCTACCGGGGTTATACGGTCAGTTGGAGTGGATCTGACGCTTCCGATTTCCGGGTTCTCAGAACCCCAGGACGCCCGGAAACCTATCCCGCTGCAGCCAGTGACCGCAGCATCCAGCAGGCAAAGGCTCGGGTCGCCACTGCCGCCGAGCAAGCCAGCGAGGAACCGACCGACTCGTGCAACTTCGTCCCCGATTCCTTCGGCGACGCCAACTTCACAACGGCATGTGGCCTTCATGACGACTGCTACAGCAGCCCGACATCTCGGCTGGCATGTGACCTGGCGCTTCTCGGCGGTCTCAGGGCCGCCTGCGAGGACGCATACCCCGCCGGTAGCTCCTTGCGGCTGACCTGTTACACCGTCGCAAGCATCTATTTCGTCGGAGTCCGACTATTCGGCTGGCTCTTCTACACCGGCACCGGCAACCCTGCGTAACCAGCTGCTCAAGCTGGCCCGCAATACCGTGGACTGTGGTCCGCGATGACCTGGAGCGAGGTCGAGCCGCAGCACAACGGCGTAAATGGGCGAGTGCTCTCGAGGCATTGGCGGAGGTGGATGCCAGGGTCGCGCTAGCGGCGGGAGACCTCGCAACGCAATCTATTCGATCTACGTCTTCCAGCTGCCCGCTGGACCGGTGTGGGCTCTGCACACTTTTACGTGGTGAGTACTGCTCTCATGTTGGTCTGGAACGTACGGTATGTCGTGGCTGGGCGCCACCACAGCCACACTCGGATTATGCCGTCAAACCCGCACGCGCGGTTGATAGGCTCAGCAAATGCCGCAATATCGGATTTCACAGGCGGCCAGTCTGCTCGGCGTCTCGGACGACACCGTTCGGCGCTGGGTCGAATCGGGTCGCTTGCGAACCACTAACTCTACTGGACGGGCGGTCATCGACGGCGCCGAGCTGGCCGCCCACGCCCAGGAGATCGCGACCGCCCCCACCCTTGGCAGTCCAGTCGCGGAAAGCGCCCGAAACCGGTTCACCGGACTGGTCACCCGGGTGCTCAAGGACAAGGTGATGGCCCAGGTTGATCTCCAGTGCGGGCCTTTTCGAGTGGTGTCACTGATGTCGGCGGAGGCCGCGACCGAGCTGCAGCTCGAACCCGGCGTCCTGGCCGTCGCCTCGGTCAAGTCCACCCATGTGGTCATAGAAGTCCCGGAGGCCCGGTGAACACCGTGCGGTCCTCTAGCCCCGGCTTCTTTCCGCACAAGGCCACAAATGTCCCGCAACCTGGCCGATTGTGGCGCCGGCTCTCCGCACAACGGCACAGACGAACCGTGGTGCCCTCCATCGCCGGCCTGGCCATTCTCATCCTGGCGGCTTGCGGCGGCAGTCCGCCGGAGTCAGTCAGTTCGTCGACCCCGTCAAGCACCATCACCGTGGCGGCCGCGGCATCGTTGACCGAGGCCTTCACCGAGATCGGCAAGGAGTTCGAGGCCACGAAGCCGGGCACGACGGTGATCTTTAGTTTCGGCTCCAGCGCCACCCTGGCCACCCAGATCGCCGAAGGGGCCCCGGTCGACGTCTTCGCCGCCGCCAATCCCGCGACGATGAAAACGGTCACCGATGTGGGCGCGGCCGAGCCTCCGACAAACTTCGTCTCGAACGTCCTTCAGATCGCGGTGCCCAAAGGAAATCCCGGCCGGATCACCGGATTGAAGGACTTCGCGGACAAGAGCAAGAAAATCGCCATCTGTGCCCCCCAAGTGCCGTGTGGTACCGCGACGGTCAAGGTTTTCGCGGCCGCCAAGATCACGCCGGCACCGGACACCTTAGAACAGGACGTGAAGGCCACTCTGCAGAAGGTGTCATCCAACGAGGTGGACGCGGCTTTGGTCTATCGAACCGACGTGATCGCCGCCAGGGATGCGGTTGAAGGCTTGGAGTTCTCCCAGGCGCAACAGGCGGTGAATGTTTATCCCATTGCTGTTCTCAAGGGCTCGGTGAGCGCTGCCGCCGCTCAACAGTTCGTCGACTACGTCCTTTCTGCGGACGGTCAGGCGGTACTTCGCAAGGCCGGCTTCGGCAAGCCCTAGGTCATAGGTGCCTCGTTCGCGGACCGGCACAGCCGACCGAGTGCCCCTGGTCCTTGCCCTGCCCGCTGTGACCGCCCTGCTGTTCCTGCTGCTGCCGCTCGCCGGAATGATCATCCGCGCCCCATGGGCCGACGCGGCCGAGGTGCTGACCAGTCGATCGGCTTTGATGGCGCTTCGGCTGTCATTGATCACCGCTTCGGCAGCGGCGTTGATCACGGTGGTCATCGGCGTCCCCCTCGCCTGGCTGCTGGCTCGTCCGACCCAGCCCGGCGCCGGCGTGCTGCGGGCCTTAGTCATCGTTCCGCTCGTGCTGCCGCCGGTCGTCGGCGGAGTCGCCCTCTTTTCGCTACTGGGCCGCTCCGGCCTGCTCGGTCGGCCGCTCTACGATGTCACCGGTTTCGCCTTTCCGTTCACGCCCTATGCCGTCGTACTCGCACAGGTCTTCGTGGCCCTCCCCTTTCTGGTCCTCGCGGTCGAGGGCGCCCTTCGAGCCGCCGACCGACGCTATGAGGAAGCTGCAGCCACGCTCGGCGCAAACCCTCTTACGGTCTTCTCGCGGGTGACATTGCCGCTCGTGGCACCCGGTATCGCGGCTGGCGCGGTGCTGGCCTGGGCCCGAGCTCTGGGTGAATTCGGCGCCACCATTACCTTCGCGGGCAACCTCCCGGGGACCACGCGGACCATGCCGCTCGAGGTCTATCTCGCCCAGGAGACCGATCCGGGTGCGGCGTTGCTGCTGTCGGTGCTGCTGCTCGCGGTCTCGGTATGCGTATTGGTCCTGCTTCGCGACCGATGGACCAGCAGGTGGTAGGGGATGCCACCGGCTTGACCGCCGAGCTCCTGGTTCGGCGAGACGCCTTCGTGCTCGACATCCAGCTGCAGGCGGCGGCCGGTGAGGTCGTTGCCGTGCTCGGACCCAACGGGGCGGGCAAATCCACGGCGCTGCGGGCACTTGCTGGACTGCTCCGCATCACTGACGGGCGAATCGCGATCGCCGGCGTCACGATGGCCGACGACGAGATCCACCGCCCTCCCTACGAACGACCCATCGGCGTGGTCTTCCAGGACTACCTGCTCTTCCCGCACTTGAGCGTGCTCGACAACGTGGCCTTTGGGCCGAGAACTCGCGGGCATAGCCGACATGCTGCCCGTCGCATTGCGGCTGAGTGGTTGGCACGGATGGCCATCGCGGAGCTGGCCTCGGCTAAGCCACGCGCGATCTCTGGTGGCCAGGCTCAACGGGTGGCGCTGGCTCGTGCGCTCGCCACTGACCCCGAGCTGCTCCTCCTGGACGAGCCGTTAGCGGCTCTTGACGCTCGTACCCGACTCATTGTCCGAACTGAGCTTCGGCGGCACCTGGCGAACTACACCGGAGCGGCCGTCGTGGTCACCCATGACCCGACCGATGCGTCGGTGCTGGCTGACCGGCTAGTGGTGATCGAGAGCGGACATGTGGTCCAAGCGGGATCACCGGCTGAAGTCGCGCGGCGGCCGCAGACCGACTATGTGGCGCGGCTGGTGGGTCTGAATCTGCTCAGAGGAGTCGCGTCTGGCCACCTGGTCAGGCTGGCGGGGGGCGGTACGGTGCAGCTGGCCCAATCGGCGACCGGACCGGCATACGTCGCCTTTTCGCCCGCCGCGGTCGCCCTGTTCGCTCGACGACCGGAGGGGTCCCCACGCAATGTCTGGCTGGGCCGAGTGAGCTCGTTGGAGCCGCATGGCGTCGGCGTACGGGTAGAGATCGCTGGTGCACCGGACACGAACTCGTCGATTCTCGCGGAGATCACCCCGGCCGCTGTCGTCGACCTGGGAATCGTCCCTGGCAGCTCAATGTGGGTAGCGGTCAAAGCCTCCGATATCGACATCTATCCCGACCGGGCGGCGTCGAGCGCTTGACATGGGCTTGGAACAGGGACCTGCGAAGTCTTCGCGCACACGTCGGGTATTAACCTGCGATCAGGCTAAGTGTTGGCGATCGCGACGAACGGGGAGTGTCACGTCCGAACGGCCGGAGCCCGGCATCCGGCCAGTCTCCGCGACGTCGCCTTCAACCAGCGGCGGGCTGCGAGCGCCACCAGTAATTGCTGAGGGGAACGAATATGGCGGTAGATCCGGCACAGGCCCTCGTCGTCGGGGTCGATTTCGGCACGCTGTCGGGCCGTGCCTTGGTCGTGCGGGTTGCAGACGGCGCAGAGCTCGGATCAGCCGTCCATCCGTACGCCCATGGCGTCGTCGACGATCGACTGCCCACCACCGGCGTCCGGCTGCCGCCGGACTGGGCGCTGCAGGTGCCGTCGGATTACGTCGACGTGCTAAGGAACGCGGTGCGGGAGGCAATTCGGTCCGCCGGCGTCGAGCCGGGCGACGTGATTGGTATCGCCACCGACTTCACGGCGTGCACCATGGTTCCGACCACCGACGATGGCACACAGCTCTGCGAGCTGCCGGATTTTGCCGATCGACCTCACGCGTATGTGAAGCTCTGGAAGCATCACGCCGCCCAGGGACAGGCCGACCGGATCAATGACCTTGCGGCCAAGCGCGGCGAGAGCTGGCTTGCCCGCTACGGCGGCCTGATCTCCTCGGAGTGGGAATTCGCCAAGGGCCCGCAGATCCTGGAGGAGGACGAGCTGCGTCGCCGGGCGCACAGCAACCACCACGAGGCCGGGTCGTGAGCATCGATGCGGAGATCCGGGATGTGGTCCGACACATTCGCCGCGAAGTCGCGGACCTGCATGATCACCTCCCGCGGAACTCGCTGGTGGTCTGGACCGCGGGCAACGTGTCCGCGCGTGTTCCTGGCCGGGACTTGCTGGTGATCAAGCCGTCCGGGGTGAGCTACGACGAGCTGTCAGCCGAGAACATGGTGGTTACCGATCTCGAGGCCAATCTGGTCGAAGGCGACCATGCGCCGTCCTCCGAC
>DATFOP010000094.1:0-4445 GCA_035265505.1 Propionibacteriaceae bacterium
CGCTGCCGGAACCGGTGAAGACCTGGGTGCTGACTGCCTTCACCCGATCCATGGACGATGTCTTCCTCGTCGCGGTGCCGTTCATGGTGGTCGCGCTGATCGTCGCCGTCACCATGCGGGAGAAGCCGCTGACCGGACGCACTCACGGCCCAGCCGCCCGATCCACCAGCGAGCCTTCGGATGCCGACTTGGTCGCGATGGGACATTAGGTTGAGAAGTAGAGCAGTTCACTCAGACGGTTGAGGGGTTCGCGTGCGATCGAGCGCGGCAGGTGCGCTGTCCGGCGTTACCGTGGCCGCGCTCTTGACCAGCTTGCTGTCAGCCTGCGGCTCAGGGCCGATTCGAGAACCCGCTGACGCCGCTTCTCGGCAGGTGCCAGCGTCGGCCTCAGCTTCACCGAGCGCCTCCCGCGCTCCAGCGCCGCCCCCCGTCAAACCGGTCAGCCTGGCCAGCAATGTCAAAGACGGCGCCACCGGGGTGAAGGTCGACACGTTGGTCTGGGTGAAAGCGACCGCGGGCACGATCGCCAAAGTGACCCTGACCTATCGTGGAAAAGACCGGCGGAGCCGTACGGTCAATGGGCACGTCGACGGTGTCCTCAGCAAGGACCGCACCAGCTGGACGGCCAACGAACGGCTCGAGCCTAACTTCAGTTACTCGCTGGCCCTTGCCGGCAAGAACACCGCCAACGCGGTGGTCAAGCAAGCCCGATCGTTCCGTACGCATAACCTGACGCTCGCCCAGCAGACCTTCCCGACGATCTATCCGCTCCCGCAGAGCCGGGTCGGGATCGGCATGCCGGTGATCTTGACTTTCGACGTACCGGTGAAGAACCGCAAGGAGTTCGAGAAGAATCTTCACGTCACCGCGTCACCGGCCCAAGCCGGCAGCTGGCGTTGGTTCTCCCCCCGTGAGGTCCATTACCGACCGAAGACCTACTGGAAACCAGGCACCAAGGTCACGGTGCACGCGAACATCAATAGCGTGAACGCCGGTGGGGGCATCTACGGCCAAAATTCGACGAGCACGTCATTCACGGTCGGCCGGTCCCTGATCACCAAGATCAATCTGAGCACTCATACAGCCAAGGTCTATCGCAACGGCACACACGTCCGAACAATCCCGATCAGCGCTGGCAAGAGCGGATGGCAGACCCGCAGCGGCACGAAACTGATTATGGACAGGGAATACACCCATCGGATGACCAACGAGATGATCGGCGCAGAGGAGACCTACGACCTCAACGTTCGGTACGCGATGCGGATCACCAACTCGGGTGAGTTCCTGCACGCCGCGCCGTGGAATGCCGGGAACTTCGGACGCCGTAACGCAAGCCATGGCTGCGTCGGCATGAGTACGAGCAACGCCCGCTGGCTGTTCAACCAGGTCCTGATCGGCGACCCGGTCATTACGACGGGCAGCCGCCGCCGGGTTGAATCTGGCAACGGGTACGCCGACTGGAATCTTTCCTACGCCGAGTACGCGAAGGGCTCAGCGCTCTGAGCTAGTTGCGGCGCCGCCCGGACGGCCAGCGGATCGCAGTCGCCAGCGGCGGCTCGCTGACCCCGGCCAGGTACTGGATGAATGCCTTGCCAAAGGCCAGGATCGGGACGGCGATCAGCGCCCCGACGATGCCGCCCACAATGATGCCGGCGGCGATACCGATGATCACCGCCAATGGGTGCAGCTTGACGGCCCGTCCCATCAAGAAGGGCTGCAAGACGTGGCCCTCCACCTGCTGGACCAAGATGATCGCCCCCAGCATGATCAACGCCTTGACCCAGCCGAGCGCGACGAGAGCGACCAGAACCGCGACGAACCCGGCGACGAGGGCACCGACAATCGGCACGAAGGCGCCGAGGAACACCAGCGCAGCGAGTGCCGGCGCCAGCGGAACGCCGATGATCAAGGCAGCGATCAGAACCCCGATGGCATCCACGAACGCCACCAGAATGGTCGCCCGAACAAAGGAGGAAAGAGAACCCCACCCTCGGCGGGCTGCCCCGTCGACCCGCTCCCGAGCCTGGATCGGGAAGACCTTGAGAAGAAAGGCCCAGATTCCGCGGCCGTCGTAGAGGAAGTAGAACAGCGAGAACAGCATGATCGCCAGACCGGCGAAGAAGTGCCCGACGCCCGCGCTGATCTCGGCGGCATAGGAGGCGATTGTGTCCCTGCTGTCGGCGAGGAAACTTTGCAGCCGGTCGCCCCAGGTGCCGACGTCGAACCATCCGGGATCAACCTTGAGCGGCCCGCTCTCCAGCCAGTCAACCAGCTGGTTGAAGCCGCTGACCACGTTGCCGGACAGCGAGGTGGACTGACTGACGATCTGGGTGGTGATCAGGGCCAGCACGCCGGCGATCAGCGCCAGCCCGCCGAGGACGGTGATGGCGGTCGCCGCTCCGCGCGGCAGCCGCCACTTCCGCAGCCGGTTTGCCACCGGCTGCAGCAGGGCTGTGACCAGGATGGCGACGGCGACGGGCACCAGCACTTCAGACAGATAGCGCGCGATCCAGCCGAGGCCATAGACCAGGGCGGCGATAGCAAGGAGGCGCCAGCTCCAAGCTGCGGCGACCTGAATCCCTCGCGGCACAATCGAATCGAATTGCGACGTTGGCGCCACGGCGACCAATGGGATCTCCGGTTCGGGCGGGGGCGGCTGGCTCGGTCCCCCTGTCTCCTCGGTCCCCTCGGGCGTTGGCTCGGCGGCGCTGGGCCCGACCGGGCCCCAATCGACCCGTCCCGAATCCACCGGGCCAGCACGATCCTGGCTGGCATCCGACGGCTCGGTCGTACGGGCAGCTTGTTCGGTTTCCGAAGTCCCAAGTTCTCGGTCGGAATGCGGTGGTTCTCCCCGATCGGCCGGAGCGACTGCCGGCGAACGCTGCTGTGCGGTGAGCAGGAACGGCAACCGAGAGCGAATGCTACGCCTCGCGGCTAGCCACGCACGTATGTCACCGAACACGGCCACCGCTGCCTCCTGGTTCTGCTGCCGCCCTTCCCAACCGTAGCCCACGCCTCTAGCTTCGCGAGGCGTTCACGGCCGGCCTGGCAGCAGGCAGACTATGGCCGTGAACGCCTCGCGTCCGGCGCCGAGCTGGCTTCGCCGCCACGGCCCGGACCGGATGCCACGCGAGGTCTTCGTGCTCGGGGTGATCGCATTCTGCGTGGCCGTGGGTTTTGGAGTGCTGATCCCAGTGCTGCCGGTTTTCGCCCGGAGCTTCGGGGTCGACAACTTCGCGGTCGGCGCAGTGGTCTCGGTCTTTGCCCTGATGCGCCTGGTCACCGCTCCGTTCTGCGGCCGGATGATCAATCGCGCTGGAGAGCGGGTGATCCTTGCGCTCGGCATCTTCATCGTCGCCGTCTCCAGCGGCCTGGCGGGTATCTCGCAGTCCTACCCGCAGCTGCTCATCCTGCGTGGAGTGGGCGGCTTTGGATCGGCCATGTTCACCGTGTCCGCGACCACGTTGTTGCTGACCTCGGTGGAGGCCGGACTGCGGGGTCGGGCCAGCGGCGTCTTCCAGGCTGGATTCCTGATCGGCGGCATGACAGGTCCGGCGATTGGAGGCCTGTTGTCGGCCATCTCGCTGACCGCACCATTCTTCTTTTACGCCGCCACGCTCGCGGTGGCTGGGACTGTGGGCCTGCTGATGCTGGGACGCTCGGGAGCCGGTCCTGCGGCGCGGACGGCGAACGGAGCTGTCCCGCTAGGACAGCTTGTCCGAAACCGGAGTTATCAGGCTGCGTGTATGGCCAGCCTCGCACAGGGATGGACCTCGTTCGGCGTGCGCATGTCCTTGGTGCCGGTGCTCGTCGTGGAGGTGCTGCATCGACCGACGTCGTGGACGGGTGCTGCCTTTGCCTGCGCCTCGGTGGTCCAAACGATTGCCGTGGCACCGGCGGGCAAGTTCGTCGACACGGTGGGCCGCCGGCCAGCGATGATCATCGGCGGGATGCTGGCCGGGGTCTCGATCCTGGCCGTTCCGTTCGCGCCGAACATCTGGCTGCTGGTCGTGGCCCTCTGCCTGTACGGTGTCGCGTCGGCGTTTCTCGGGACCGCGCCGGCGGCGACGGTTGGCGACGTGGCGGGGGCCAGGGGCGGTACAGCCGTGGCAATCTTCTCCATGTGCTCCGATGTCGGCGCGATCATCGGACCGCTGGCCGCCGGCCTGCTGGCAGATCAAGTGTCGTACGGGGCGGCCTTCGGCGTGGGTGCCGGCCTGCTGCTCGCCGGAGCGGGCGCCGCGATACGGATCCCCCGCGACGGAAGCGATCACCGAACTGAGGAGGCCGATGAGCCCACGACCGCTCGCTGAATTGATCAGTCCCGATTGGGCTGACGCGCTCGCGCCGGTGGCGCCGATCATCGCCGCGATGGGGGACTTCCTCCGGGCCGAGATGGCCGCCGGTCGGAACTACCTGCCGGCCGGCCAGCACGTCCTGCGAGC
>DATFOP010000095.1:0-3608 GCA_035265505.1 Propionibacteriaceae bacterium
AAAGCTCACTCCCCCTCCTGAGCTCGACCAGGTACGACGCTCACATTCTTGCTGAGCGGCAATCGAGTACCCGCAGGGCATCGGCGAAGGCTCGGCTGACCGATGGAGGGCGAACGGCGACCCGAATCCAGTCCGGCCCGAGGCCCGGGAAGGTGTCACCGCGGCGGACGGCAAAGCCCGCCTCTCGCAGCGCCGCTCGCGCCCAGCCAGGGGCGTGCTGCGAACGCAACGGGCCGGTGTCGATCAGGACGAACGGCGCGGCAGGTGTGCCATGAACCTGAAGCTCCAACCCGGCCAGCAGATCCAGCAGGACGGTGCGGTCGCTCGCGATCTCGGTGGCCGCCTTGGCCGCCATCTCTCTGGCCTCGGGCGACAGGCAGGCAGTCATGACGGCGAGCGCCGGGGTGGACACGGACCAAGGAGGCTGCTGGCGCCGCATTCCGGCAAGGACATCGGGATCGCCCATGGCGTAGCCGGCGCGAACCCCCGCGAGGCCCCACGTCTTGGTTAGCGAGCGAACCACCACCAGGCCGATCATGTCGCCGCCGATCATGGACTCCGCTTCCTCGGGCACCGCGTCCATGAAGGCCTCGTCGACAACGACGACGCGGCCGGGCCGGAGGAGCGAGCGGATGGCGGTTGCGGAGTGCAGCACCGATGTGGGGTTCGTCGGGTTACCGATCATGATCAGATCGGCGCTCTGGGAAACCGACGCCGGGTCGAGCCGAAACCCGTCCTTCGGGGTGGTCAGCACTCGCTCGGGGCGGTGGCCGGCGGCGATCAGCGCAGCCTCCGGTTCGGTGAACTGGGGGTGGATGACGACCGGGTGCCGTGGCTGTGTAGCCCGCGCAATCAATGTGAAGGCTTCCGCACCTCCGGCCGTGGGCAGTACCTGCTGCTCTGGCAGGCCGTGGGCGGAGGCAATAGCCGCGATCGCCTCGCCGGACCGGGGGTAGGCGGCCAGCTGGGCGGTGGTCTCGTTGATGATCTCGATCAGGCAGTCGGGCGGTCGCGGAAGCCGTACGTTGACGGCAAGGTCCACCAGACCCTCGCCGAGATCTTGATCACCATGGTGCGACAGGTCCGGCTCGGCGCTGTCCACGGTCGCGCGGCATCCTTTGCTCCGCTCCGGCACCCGATAGAGAAGGTGCCTCGGTTCTGCAACGGGTGCCTCGCCGACCACGGGGGTCGTGCGGCTCGTCCGAGCGGCGTGGGCGTGTACGGCGTCGGCGAAGTGCTGAGCGACGGAAGGGTGCCCGGCCCAGTGCACGTGGACGTAACTGGCATGCACGGCCGGGCGACCGACTCCGGCCGGATCAGCCGAGAAGCCGGCCGGCTCGCCGTCCACCAACCAGGCGGCCCGGTCGCCATGAACAGGTTCGACAGCTGTCCGGTGGAATTCGTGACCGGTGACCCGAGCACCCTCTCGGCCGAGAAGGTGATCATGGTTGGCCGCCAGGGAGCGGTAGCGCAAGGTCAGCCGCTCCGTCATCGCGGCGTCAGCGGGGATAGCCCCGACCATCGGATAGCCGTCGACCGTGCGGCAGAGGTACAGCAGTCCGGCGCACTCGGCCACGGTGGGCATGCCCGCCGCGATGGCGGCTTGCAGCGCGGACAGGAGCGGGGAATTGGCTGAGAGCTCTACCGCGTGGACTTCCGGAAACCCGCCACCGAGGTAGATGCCGGCGGTCCCCGGTGGCAGCTCTGTGTCGGTCAGCGGATCGAAGGGCACCGGTTGACAGCCGGCGGCTTGCAAGAGCTCCCCGGTCTCGGGATAGCGAAAGCTGAACGCCCGACCACCGGCCAGCGCGACGACGGGCCGGGCCTTGGAGGCGGACCGTACGGACTCGGCTGGTGCCCAAGCCGCTGCCTCCAGCGGCAGGGCCGTATGGGCCACCCGCATGATCTTGGTCACTGAGACGTGGTCGCGGATCTGCGCCGCCAGCCGGCGGATGGACTCGGCGGCGTCCTCCCGCTCGGCGGCCGGGATCAAGCCGAGATGACGTGACGGAACCTCGATACCGGCGTCGCGGGGAAGGACGCCGAGGACTTCGATACCGGTGGCCTCCATCGCGGACGTGATTTCGGCGGCGTGCCGGGCCGAACCTGCCTTGTTCAAGATCATCCCGCTCAGCTGGATGGCGGGATCGAACGTGTTCAGGCCATGCACGATCGCCGCGGCCGTCCGGGACACCTGGGAGATGTCCACGACTAAGATCACCGGCGCGTCCGCCAGGCTGGCCACGTGGGCAGTGGAGGCGAAGCCCTCCCCACCGATCTGCCCGTCGAACAGACCCATCACTCCTTCGATGACCGCGACGTCGGCCGGTCGGGGGGTGGCGGCGCCATGCAGGAGCAACGGGACAAGTCGGTCGGCCGGGCACAGGTGCGGGTCGAGGTTCCGGGCCGGCCGGCCGGTGGCCAGGGCGTGATAGCCGGGGTCGATATAGTCCGGTCCTACCTTGAACGCCGCCACTTCGAGGCCGGCGCCGCGCATGGCGGCCATCAGGCCGGTCGCCACGGTCGTCTTACCGTGGCCGGATCCTGGCGCTGCGATCACGACGCGCGGCAGGACGGTCACCATTCGATTCCCCGCTGGCCCTTTTGACCAGAGTCGAATGGATGTTTGATCTTGGTCATCTCGGTGACCAGCGAAGCGACCTGGAGCAGTCGGGGTTCGGCGTTGCGGCCGGTGATGATCACGTGCTGGTGGCCCGGCCGGCCAGTCAGCGTGCTGGCGACATCATCTACATCAACCCAGCCCCAATTGATCGGGTAGGTGAACTCGTCCAATACGTATAACTGGTGCACCTGGGCGGCGAGCCGACGCTTGATCTCCTGCCAACCCTCTCGCGCGGCGGTGGCGTGATCGTCGTCCGTGCCGACCTTGCGCGACCACGACCAGCCGGCGCCCATCTTGTGCCACTCGACCGCCCCGCCCGCACCCGTCTGCTCGTGCACCTTCCCGAGAGCCTCGAGGGCGGATTGCTCTCCGATCCGCCACCTGGCCGACTTGACGAATTGGAAGACTCCGATCGACCAGCCCTGATTCCACCCGCGCAGAGCCAGACCGAAGGCCGCGGTCGACTTCCCCTTGCCATCACCGGTGTGGATCACGACCAGGGGCTGGTTGCGGCGTTGCCGAGTGGTCAGGCCGTCATCCGGAAGCTGGTCCGGCTTGCCCCCCGGCATCAGGCGGCCCGCCGGCCGGGAGTGCGACGTTGGATGGTGCGGACCAGCTGATCCGCGGCCAGGTCGCCCAGCGGTACGTATTCCGCCCCGAGATGATCACTCAGCCGAGCGGCCAGCCCGAGCGAGAAGCGGCCGGTCTCGCAGTCCACGACAACACAGCTGACCCCGGTCCGGCGAAGATCATCTGCGGCAAGCCGTGACTTGAGCACTGCGTCGGTGCCGAAGGTCGCCCGGCCGTCGGTCACCAGGACCAGCAGCGGCCGTCGCCGCGGATCGCGGATGCGTTCCTGCCGCAGGGTCTCGGCGGCGCAGAGCAGCCCCTCGGCGAGCGGCGTACGGCCTCCGTTCGGCAGGTCGGCCAGCCGCCGAGCCGCGACTTCCACCGATGACGTAGCGGGTAGAGCCACAGTGGCCGT
>DATFOP010000096.1:0-6977 GCA_035265505.1 Propionibacteriaceae bacterium
CAGACCGTGCATTCTTAAAAGAAATCGAGATCAAGGAGCCAGTTCCGTGGCTTTGATGGACAGGCTGCTGCGCCTCGGCGAAGGCAAGATCCTCAAACAGCTCAAGGGCGTTTCCGAGCAGGTGAAGGCCATTGAGGACGACTATCTGGCGATGAGCGACGACGAGCTCCGCGGCCAGACCGGTGACTTCAAGTCCCGCTTCGACAAGGGTGAAACTCTCGAATCGCTGCTACCGGAGACGTTTGCGACTGTGCGGGAGGCCAGCCGCCGGGTGCTCGACAAGCGGCACTTCGATGTCCAGATCATGGGTGGTGCCGCGCTGCACCTCGGCAACATCGCGGAGATGAAAACCGGCGAGGGCAAGACGCTGGTCTCAACCGCACCTGCCTACCTCAACGCGATCACTGGTCGGGGCGTACACATCGTCACGGTGAACGACTACCTGGCCAAGCGTGACGCGGAGTGGATGGGCCGGGTTCACCATTTCCTCGGTCTCGACGTCGGCGCGATCTTGTCCCAGATGGACCCGGCGGATCGGCGCAAGGCCTACGCCGCCGACATCACCTATGGCACGAACAATGAGTTCGGCTTCGACTATCTGCGCGACAACATGGCGCTCAGCCTCGCCGACTGCGTGCAGCGCGAGCACCACTTCGCCATCGTCGACGAGGTGGATTCGATCCTGATCGATGAAGCGCGAACCCCCTTGATCATTTCTGGTCCCGCAGAAGACACCCACCAGTGGTATCCAGAGTTCGCACGAATGGCCGAGCGGCTGAGGCGCGACGAACACTATGAGGTGGACGAGAAAAAGCGCACCGTCGCCATCTTGGAAGCGGGCATCGACCTGGTAGAGGACAGGCTCGGCATCGACAATCTCTACGAATCGGCCAACACCCCGCTCATCTCCTACCTGAATAACGCCATCAAGGCCAAGGAGCTGTTCAAGCTGGACCGCGACTACGTGATCTTGAACGGCGAAGTGCTGATCGTCGACGAGCACACCGGACGGACACTGATCGGTCGCCGCTACAACGAGGGTCTGCACCAGGCGATTGAGGCCAAGGAGAGGGTCGAGATCCGCGACGAGTACCAGACGCTCGCCACGATCACCTTGCAGAACTACTTCCGCATGTACGAGAAGTTGGCGGGTATGACCGGCACGGCCATGACCGAGGCGGCCGAGTTCCAGAAGATCTATGGCCTCGGCGTGGTGCCGATCCCGACCAACAAGGACATGATCCGCAGCGACCAGCGGGACCTGATCTACCGCACCGAGCAAGCGAAGTTCACCGCGGTCGTCGAAGACGTCGCGGTCCGGCACGAGAAGGGCCAGCCGGTGCTGATCGGCACTGCCTCGGTGGCCAAGTCGGAGATCTTGTCGGGAATGCTCAAACAGGTCGGCGTCAAGCATGAGGTGCTGAACGCCAAGCAGCACGAGCGCGAGGCAGCGATCATCGCCGTCGCTGGGGCCAAGGGCGCGGTGACGGTGGCGACCAACATGGCCGGCCGCGGCACGGACATCATCCTGGGCGGTAACCCTGAATTCCTCGCCGACAAGAAGCTGCACGACCAGCGCATCGACGCTCTCGAACAGTCGGAGGAGTACGAGAAACGCTTCCCCACTCTGCTCCGGGAGTATGAGCAGGCAGTGCAGGCGGAGCACGAGGAGGTCGTCAACCTCGGCGGTCTCTACGTCGTTGGCTCGGAGCGACACGAATCCCGGCGGATCGACAACCAGCTTCGCGGCCGGTCCGGCCGGCAGGGCGATCCGGGGGAGAGCCGGTTCTATCTCTCGCTCGGCGACGACCTGATGCGGCTCTTCAAGTCCGACATCGTCGAGTGGGTGCTGCAGGCGCTCAAGGTGCCTGACGATCAACCAATCGAGAACAAGCGGGTGTCTGCGTCGATCGCCAGCGCGCAGGCCCAGGTCGAGGCCCAGAACTTCGAGACCCGGAAGAACATCCTCAAATACGACGACGTGATGAATCGCCAGCGCCATGCCGTCTACGGCGACCGGCGGAAGGTCCTGGAGGGTGCCGACGTTGAAGCCCGCCTGCGTGCGACCGTCGACGCCGTGGTCGAGCAGTACGTGATCGGCGCGACGGAGGGCTTCGCAGAGGACTGGGACCTCGAGCAATTGTGGACCAATATGCGCACCCTGTATCCAGTGGGTCTCAACCGCGCCGACTACGAGGATCGGGAGGATCTTGACCGGCAGATGCTGGTCGATGACTTCAAGGCTGACGCTCAGGCGGCTTACGACAATCGCGAACAATCGCTAGGTGCCGAGGTCATGCGCGAGGTCGAGCGACGGGTGCTGCTGACCGTGCTCGATAGGAAGTGGCGCGAGCATCTGTACGAGATGGACTACCTGCGCGAGGGCATTGGGCTGCGGGCGATGGCGCAGCGCGACCCGCTGGTGGAGTACCAGCGCGAGGGCAGCGACATGTTCAACGCCATGATGGAAGCGTTCATGGAAGAGGTTGTTGGTTTCGTCTTCCACCTGGAGGTCGAGGTTGAGCAGGCTTCGGAGGCCGGTCCAGCGGTCGGTGTCGTCACGGGCGGGGACGGGTTGCCGGTGCAGGTCGGTGCGGCGGCGGCAGCCGCAGGCAACGGTCACGGTGGTGGCCAGCAGCACCTGATCGAATCCGGTCCCGACCCGGATGGCACCGGAATTGAGGTGCACGCGGTGGGCGACGACGCTGACGCAGCGGCGCTAGCCGCGGACATGAATGAGGTTCTCGACGACGCGCAGCTGGCCCGGCTGGAGCTGGCGGAACGCGAAGAGACTCCGACACCACGTCCTCGGGTGAGTGCCAAAGGTCTCGGTTCCTCCGGCTCACGACCGTTGACGTACTCGGCACCGGACGAGGATGGCTCTGTCAAGACGGCAGCGGCCAACGGTGAGGGGGCCAAGGACCCATACGCGGGGGTTGGGCGGAACGCGCCATGCCCATGTGGGTCGGGCAAGAAGTTCAAGATGTGTCACGGGCGCCCTGGAGGGAAACCCTAGGGCCGAGCTCCACCGCGGTGCAGAGCCATCGACCGTAGAACTCCTCTAGCCGGAATGCCAGGGCGATTGATCTGCGGCCGAGCGTGAAGTGAGCGGCGACCTCGGCCGCGAGCGGTGTGGGGAACTGCAGGTGGAGCGAGCGTAGGGTGGCCGGACGGGTCGGCCGTGACCGTGATCGGGCTGCGGTCCGTTGTCTGCGCTGAATTGTGATCGCCGCCAGGACCTGGTCGTCGACCCAACGATTGAGCTGCCCGATTGGCCGCAGTTCCTGCAGCGTCTCAATCAAGAGTTGGGCGAGCGAGATACTCCAGGCCTTCGGATCTGGCAACTCCGCGGATGGAGCCGCCATCCAGCTGCCGCCCACGGTGGTCGCCTGCACCCGTGGTTCGCCATCGAAATCGAGCATCGGCTGAGAGTCATCCACCGCCTCGACCAGCCGTGGCAGCCAGGTCTGCGCCGGTGGCCGACTTTCGATGGGCCGCCGCAGCTTGAGGGTCGATCGGGCAGCGGATGCCATGGACATTTCTTCCTTCCGGGAGCGGTGGCCACCAGCGTGGGACGAATGTCACAGGTTGGAAAGAGCAGGGCCCGAATCTGTGGAAAAGTCGCGGGACACAATTGTCGGAATGGCTGCTGACGCGACTGTTGCACGGGTCTTGGACGAGCTCCAGGGACGACTGGACTCGCTGCCGGCCGGGATGGAGTTCCGCCGGACGTTCATCGCCACGTACCGGCGGACGACGGAGGCGGTAGCTCGTGCGATCGAGGACGGTAGCTTCGATGACCCTTGGTGGGTTGCCGCGTGGGACGGCGCGTTCGCCGACCTCTTCTTCGTTGCCCACGATGCCGATCTATCGGGTGTACCGCCGCCGCGGCCTTGGCGGCTGGCATTCGCGCCGCCCGAGGGGACGAACCCGCTTCAGCACCTTCTTCTTGGCATGAACGCCCACATCAACTTTGATCTGCCGCAGGCGCTACTTGCAGTGATCACCGACGACGACTTCACCGATCCCGCGTTGATCGAGCGACGCCGACGCGATCATGAACGCATCGACGACATCCTCGCCTCCCGAGTGGCGGCTGAGGATGGCCAGCTCGGCGGGCAGCGGCGCCTTCTCGATCGCGTCCTTACTCCGATCAACCGTGCCAGTTCCAAGCGATTTCTCCGTGAGGCCAGGCAGAAGGTGTGGCGCAACACCTTCGCGCTGCAGCAGGCGAGGCTGGCCGGATCCGACGCCTATCGCGCCCGGTTGGCGGAGCTTGAATTGCTGTCGGCCGCCAAGATTGCCGACGTCACCGCTCCAGGGCAGGTGCTGCTCCGCCTCGCCGCCGTCGGTTTCGGTGTCCTTCTGCCGCCGTCGTGATCTTCTGCGCGCGTGATCACGGCGTGTGTTGTCGCTGGCTCTTCACTCGCTCGGAGACTCGTCGTCTGCTCGGCTCACTCGTGCTGCCTTCGTGCCGATCCAGCGACGCTCGCAGACATCGCGGGTTGAGGCGGCCAGGCTCAAACGACGAGGGAACTTTGGATGGAGTAGTGGGCGGCGTGGTACAGGTGCCGGCCAAACTCCACAAACTGGCCCATGTCGTCATAGGCGATCCGATCGACCGTGAGGCCGGCTGCTGGTGTTCCCGCGTCGAGTAGCCCCGCTTCCTCATCAGTCATCAGTCGTGCGGAGATGCGCTGATGACCGATCTTCAGGTTGACACCGATCCCGCGCAAACAGGCATAGAGCCCCTTGTTGGTCAGGTCAGCCTCTTTGATGTCGAAATGGCTGGGCAAATAGTTCGTCAGGATTGCGAGCGGCACATCATCAGCAAGCCGCAACCGTCGAATCTTGATGAAGGTCTTGTCGGTGACACTCTCGGCGTCGATGGCGTCGCGGACGTCTTGGTTGAGTTTGCCCACCGAGTACTCGAGCAACCGAGTTCCTGGAACCATGCCCGCCTTGGTCAGGTCCTCGTTGAAGCTGCTCAAGCGCTCGTCGCGCCGAAACTGTGACCGTACGACCTGGGTACCTACGCCGCGCTTGCGAACAAGCATTCCCTTTTTCACCAGCTCCTGAATCGCCTGGCGGGCAGTCGGCCGGGACAGACCCAGGCGGCTGGTCAACGACAGTTCGTTCTCCAGCCGATCACCTGGGGACAGCGCGCCGGTGTTGATGGCATGCTCGATCGACTGGGCCAGCTGATGGTAGAGGGGCACGGGCGAGTTGCGCTCCAGCGTGATGTCGAGCTCGCGCGCAGCGGGCGCCTCGGTCATGCGAGAAGCATAGAAGCCGCGGCCGAGCCCCACACGGGGCCGCCCCGATTTGTCCAAACAAAGACGGCAGAGGGTTGCGACGACGTAGCGCTAGGGGGAGAAGAGCAAGATCAAGCCTGCGCAGGTATACCCGATCATCACAGCGAGCATCGGCCATTGCCCGGCCAGTGCCCGTTCCGGCGGCAGCAGGCGGACGGCCTTCTCGTGGGCAACGATGATCCCCAGCAGATGGCCACCGAGAATGGCGATCAGCTGGATCATCGCGATGACCGTCGGATGGTTCACGATCGAGGCATTCACGCCCATCTCTGCGGAGCCGAAGAGATTCCAGCCGCGGCCCAGCGGATCTGAGAAGTTGATCGCCGCTCGCTGCCCCTCCAAGATCAACAGGGTGGCGTAGTGAGCGATGGCATAGCCGACCACGATGGGCACGACCGACCCGGCCATCAGCCGTGGATAGACGCTCAGAGGTTGCGAGGTAAAGCGGCCCATCCAGCACGCCGCCAAGGCGAAGCTGGCCAGCACGATGATGATCATTGCGAGCAGGCCGGCCGTCTGCCAGGCCAGTGATGGCAGGTCAGAGTCCTGAACGGTCTGAATCCACCAGCTTGTGTTGGCGAAGCTGTCGTAGGCGGTACTGCCGAGCAACGCAGCCACGACCCCCGCTGCGCCTGGTGGAGGAGTCCATGAACTGAGACCGGCGAGCGGATTGACCAGCGCAAGCTTCCCTTCGATCCGTCGCCAGGCCGACAGTTCGGCGACGGTGGACGCGTACGCCTCGAAAGGATCGGCGGCCCCGATCCACCGCTGGCTGAAGACGATCGCACCGAGGATCATGATCACAAACCAGCCGACAGCCCAGAGTCTGAGCACCGACAAGGTGGTCCGATCGGGCTGCACCAGCTCGAGCCAGCTGAATGCGAAGATGCCCGCGGCGGCGGGCCAGACACCGATCCGCTCCGATACGTTCACCAGCCCGGCTCTGGTGTCGATGCGTGCCAGTGCACAGAGGCCGGCGTGCACGGTCCGGAGCGGGTTGGTCGCCCGCCAGAACCAGCCGAGGAGCAGTGAGATCGGCACCAGCCCCACCCACATCCAGACGAAGACGAAGCCGAAGATCGGGTTGGTCAGCCTGTCCTGCCCAGCTATCGCCGCCAGCGCCGCGATGGCGTATGCCGCCAAGATCAGCAGGCGTCCAGCCCACCGGACAGCGGAATGGTCGACGACCTTGGTGAACCGTGGCAGCGGCACGCCGCTGACCGCGGCGAAACGAGGCGTTCGCCAGGCGAAGATGAGCACGACGAACGAGATGATCAAGGCGATGGCCGCTCCCACCACCACGAACGTGAACGGCAGCGGAAGATCCTGCCGCGAGGCAATGCCGTGCTGCGGCAGCAGAGTCGAGGTCATCGAGTCGAGTGGGGAGTGACGTGGACGCAGGGCGCAACGGACTCGCACGTTGCTCGCAGCCACTCGGCTGATCGACTTCTGCGCACGTTTCCTCGGTCTCTCTTGCTGAACATTGCGCGGCCCGATGGGCGCTGTTGGTGGAGCCCATTGCCGGTTAAGTGTTCCAGGTGGAGCCAGGGCCGCACGTTGTCAACATCACACTGCTGCGGCCCTTACGCCAAGGCACCATCGGCACTTGGCTGGTTCCGCTATCGGGTCATAGCGGCGATCGGCGGTAGTACGGTGAAGATC
>DATFOP010000097.1:0-2449 GCA_035265505.1 Propionibacteriaceae bacterium
CGATGACAAAGACCACCCGGTCATCCCGCCGGTCCACAAGAAGTACGCCGCCGGCGAGGACGAGGTACAGGTCGTAGGGGTCACCGGCGTCCCACAACAGCTCACCGGGCTCGGGATACAGCACCTCACCGGCCGACCGCAGCAGGTCCAAAGCATGTTGGCTGAACACCGGCCAGGCGAGCGCATCGACATTGCCCTGCCGCCGGGACGAGTAGTGGGTCTGCTCGTCGGGCACCGGGATGGTGCTCATGCGTCTCCTTCACCTGGCAAACCGAATCGATCCAACACTCTCATCAGCATCGGAGTCAGTCAGGTCGTCGCATGCAAACGGCCCTGCACACGCTCATCGTGGGTTAGGGGCGCTCGGTTGAGTCGGCCTGGGGCGCGGTGCCGGCATTGCTACCGGTCCGTTTCCCCAGGCCGCTCGCCGAACCCGTCGTGCGTGTCTCCACGCAACGGGCTCTCCATGGTTCGTGCCGTGGGCTGGTTCATGCAGCCTGGACCCAGGGGTTGGGGATCTTGTTGCCCCGGTAGCGGTACCGCGTGATGGGTATCGCCTCGGGGCTGAACAGTTCGATCCCGTCCGCGCTGATGGGCTGCCACCGGCCGGTGTGGTCGGTGAGCCATCGTCGGACGTCCTTCCACCTCCAGCGGTGCCGGGTTCGCATCATCCGCACGAGTCGCCACCAGGTGTAATGCTGCAGGTGGCTGAATGTGCGTTTCGCGACGGCGTGCTTGAAGTAGTTGGTCCAGCCGCGCGTGATCTGATTGATCCGGATCAGCACGGCCCGCAGATCCTGCTGTGACGTCCTGCGGGTCAGGGCACGGATCTTGGCCTTCACCGACCGCAGTGGCCGGTCGGCGATGAAGGTGTAGACGTGCCACTTGTTGGTGCCCCTCTTGCGTTTCCACTGGATGCGGAAGCCGAGGAAGTCGAACCCCTCGCGCATGTGCACGACCTGGGTCTTGGCTGCAGACAGCCGTAACCCGAGTGGTGCCAGCACACGCGCGATGTCCTCGCGCAGACCCTCGACGTGGTGTCGGTCTCCGCGGACCAATACGACGAAGTCGTCGGCGTAGCGCACGACCCGCCAGTTCGGTTCGCCTCGATCAACCCTTGTCCGGCGTCGGTAACCGGTGGCCATGCTCCCGCCCGGCTTCCACGGCGCGTGCAGGTGCTCATCGAGCACAGACAGCGCGATGTTGGCCAGCAGCGGGGACAAGATGCCGCCTTGCGGCGTGCCGGTGTCGGTGTCCTCGACCTCGCCGAGTTCGGTGAGGATCCCGGCCTTGAGGAACGCCTTGACCAGCCGCAACACCCGCTTGTCCTTGATCCGGGCTCGCACACGGTCCATCAGGGCCACATGGTCGATCCGGTCAAAGCACGCCTCGATGTCCGCATCCAGCACCCACTGGTATCCCTTGGTGCCGACGTGGTGGATCTCGGCGACTGCGTCGTGTGCGCGCCGCTCGGGCCGGAACCCATAGGAGACCGGCTCGAAGTCGGCCTCGAAGATCGGTTCCAGCACCAGTTTCAACGCCGCCTGGACAACCCGGTCGGCCACCGTGGGAATCCCCAGGCGCCGCACCTTCCCGGACCCGCCCGGTTTGGGGATCTTGCGCTCCCGCACCGGTTCGGGCCGGAACTCCGCGCTCTTGATCGAGGCGCGGAGGTCATCCAGGAACCGTGAGACACCGACCTCGGCCTCGATCCGGGTGACGGTCCACCCGTCCGAACCGGCGGTCTTGGCCCCGCGGTTGGTCGCGACCCGGTCCCACGCCACGATCAGCGTGGCCGGGTCGTGCACGAGGTTGAACAGGTCGTCGAACCGACGGCCGGACTCGGCCGCCGCCCAACGGTGAAGCTTGGCCTGCATCTCCGATACCCGCCGACGAGGGCCGACCGGTACGTCTCCGGTCGGATCCTGCTCATCGGCTGGGGCGTCACCATTCGGTGGCGCGTCTTTCGGCATTACAGCCTCCAATCTCTTCTCGATACCACTGCCGCCCTTCGCCATGTGACCGGCTCTCCCGGCCTCGGACTACTACGACGGCTCCGCCCCACCCCTGGCCGGTCGGCCGACGGTGCGCCCAGCCCGACCGACCACGCTGGTCGCGTGGCGCCGGGCAGACCAGGGACGGTTCCCGTGTTCACTCATCGATCGCTCGACGGAGGAGGCACCCGACTCGACCCCTGCGACATCGCCGTGGCTACCCCGCAGCACGTCACCACGGCCTCCCCATCCGCCCGCCGACATTCGGGGAGTTCCCCGGCTCCGTGATGAGGGAGACACGGGTGCGCGTCGCTTCCGGCCCAGATCCGCCAGGTTCGAGCCGGTGCGTCATTGAGAGGCGTAAACGTCGGTTCCTCGCGTATGCCTTTCCGTCACGCTCGCCACACCCGCGTCGTCTGGCAGTACCGACACGCCATGGCTTTGTCGGGGCCGCT
>DATFOP010000098.1:0-3518 GCA_035265505.1 Propionibacteriaceae bacterium
CTGACCGATCGTGCACAAGCTGCATGAGAGATGAAGGAAGGCCCTTCGGAGTCCGCTTCCAGGAGCCGGCTCCAAACCACGCCAAGCTGCTGCGGTAAAGAGCCGTCGGTGGTGAGCATTGGTGTCAAAGTCCGAGGTCCACCTCGGGCAGGTAGGGATCAGAAAGGCGAAGACCACTGAACCTCTGTTGAAGCGTCGTGACCCAGAGACCTGTCGTCAAAACCAGAGGCTTCTCGATCCTCTGGGATCAGTCCGCCGGACACCTGGATACGGGGCGGATGGCGACCGGCGTATAGGAGGCGCGAGTCTGATCCGGGCTCTCATGTGGAACTGCGGGAACCTGTCGCTCCGATGCCAAGGGAGAAGTCCAAGTGGCGACCACCACGAGGCGAGCGTACCAATGCGGAGCACAGGGACGGACCAACCCGTACGAGCGATGAAGGCCGGTCATGTGGCCGGAGCAAAGGGGTTGGGCCAAGCGGTTGTCTTCAACGTCCAACTGGCAACAGGAGGAGACCTTGGCGGCAACGAAGCCGTTCGACATCCCGAAGCTGTGGGTGGCGAAGGCCTTTCAGGCGGTGAAAGCCAACGGCGGGGCGGCGGGGGTGGACGGAGTGAGCCTTGAGGTCTTCGAGAGAAGCCTGGAGGACAATCTCTATAAGCTCTGGAACCGCATGGCCTCGGGCAGCTACGTTCCCCCACCGGTCAAAGCGGTGATCATCCCGAAGAAGGATGGCGGGGAGCGCGTGCTCGGGGTCCCGACGGTGGCGGACCGTGTGGCGCAGATGGTGGTCAAGATGGCTTTCGAGCCGAACGTCGAGCCGGTCTTTCTGGCCGACTCGTATGGCTACAGGCCGGGCAAGTCGGCGCTGGATGCCGTGCGGGTTACCCGCGAGCGGTGCTGGCAGTACAACTGGGTCTTGGAGTTCGACATCAAAGGTCTCTTTGACAATATCCGCCATGACCTCCTGATGCGGGCAGTCAGGAAGCACAACGGATGCAAGTGGGTTGAGCTTTACATCGAACGCTGGCTGACAGCTCCACTTCAGACTGCGGACGGCACGCTTGTGGAACGACACAAGGGGACGCCGCAGGGGGGAGTGATCAGCCCCGTCCTTTCAAATCTCTTCATGCACTATGCCTTCGACGTGTGGATGACGCGCACGCATCCCGACCTCCCCTGGTGCCGCTACGCGGACGACGGGGTGGTGCATTGCCGGACCGAGCGGGACGCTCTGGCGCTACGCGCCGCGCTGGCTGCTCGGCTGGAGGAGTGCGGGCTGCAGATGCACCCGGACAAGACGCGGATCGTCTACTGCAAGGACGGCAGCCGGACAGGGCGCTATCCCAGGACCCAATTTGACTTCCTGGGTTACACCTTCCGGCCGCGGCTGGTGAAGAACAGCAAGCGAAACAGCCTGTTTGTCAGCTTCACGCCCGCGGTCAGCGCGCAGGCTTGCACGACGATGCGCCGAACAACCCGCCGCTGGAACCTCCGCAACAGAACCGACCTCGACCTGCCGGCGATTGCGACCCTGTACAATCCCATCCTGCGGGGCTGGGTGCTGTATTATGGGCGCTTCAGCCGCTCGGCGTTGGCGCCGGTTCTACGGCACTTCGACCGGACTCTGGTCGCTTGGGCCATGCGGAAATACAAACGCCTGAAAGGGCACAAACCCCGAGCCTGCTGCTTCATCGAGCACATTCGGAAGCGCAACCCGGGTCTCTTCGCTCACTGGACGGCGCGGATGCCGACAGGCTGCTTGGTGGGAGCGGTGTGAGCCGAGAGGCTCCCGCACCGTTCTGTGAGAGGCCGGAGGTGAAACTCCTCCGGCCTACTCGCCACCGGAGCCATTACGTCCGCGACGTCACCCTCGCCGAAGACGCCAGCCGCATCCGCATCAACCCCGGCATCATGGCCAGACTTCGGAGCCACGTGCTCAACATTGCCCGGGCCAATGGTGCCGAAAACATCGCCCGAGCCCTCTGGATCGCAGCCATCGACCCCACCGTCAGCCTCTCATACAAAGGCGTTCAATGAGCGTTGAACAGCCCTGTCGGAGGGGCAAAGTCGGCGTACGTCCCTAACCAGCCGTAAACGGCAGAACTTTGCGACATGTGTGGACGCCCCTTTGGGAGCAAGAGAAATCTTCAAGAGCGGTGTGGCCCGTGGTCGAGTGCTGACATGTGTGCGGCCTCTGTTGCGGCGCGTTCCATGCCGCGGGCCCAGATGGGAGTCCGAAGATCAGGTCCAATTCAAGCCCACGCGCTTGAAGCGCTTGTCGCAAAGCTGGTTTTCCTGATCCGGTCTCTTGACCGTGCGCCATCCCTCTCCTTCGACCTTCCCACTCCTCGACAGCCTCGCGGTCGTGGTGACGCCTACATCGCCGCAACCGGAGCTCGATAAACCCCACCCTTGGCCAGCAACGCCCAGACGATCCGGGCCATCTTGTTGGCCAGCGCCACCCGCACCAGCATCGGGGGCTTGCGGGCGAGCATGCGCCCCAGCCACGAGCCAGCCGGGACGCCCTTGCGCGCGGCCCAGCGTGCCACCGCGCTGGCGCCGATGATCAGCAAGCGTCGGAGCGAGCGCTCGCCCATCTTGGACGTCTTGCCGAGACGCTCCTTGCCCCCGCTCGAGCGCTGAACCGGGGTCAGCCCAAGCCAAGCAGCGAAATCGCGACCGCGCCGGAATGTGTGGGCCGGTGGGGCCAGCGCCGTGAGAGCCGCGGCCGTCACAGCCCCGATGCCCGGGATGGTCATCAGCCGACGCGCCACCGCATTCTCCTTGGCATGCCGGGCGATCTCGCGGTCGAGCACGGCAACGCGCTCGTCCAACGATCTGAGCTCCTCGACCAACACAGCCAGAATGGCCCGCGCTGCTTGGGGCAGATCAGAGGCGGGGTCCTCGAGGGCAGCCATGAGCTTGGAAGTATGGACCGGCCCTTTAGCGGCGATCACCCCGAACTCGGTCAAGTGGCCCCGGAGCGCATTGATGGTCTGGGTGCGCTGGCGAACCAAAAGATCCCGCGTGCGGAACACAACGGCGGCGGCCTGCTGGTTCGCGCTCTTGAGGGCCACAAAGCGCATGGTGGGCCGCTGAGCGGCCTCGCAGATCGCCTCGGCATCGGCCATGTCGTTCTTCCGCCACTTGACGAACGGCTTCACGTACGCCGGCGCGATCAGCTTCACCGTGTGGCCGAGCTTGGTGATCTCGCGGCCCCAGTAGTGGGCACTCGCGCAGGCCTCCATGGCCACCGTGCAGGGCGGCAGCGTGGCCAGGAACGCCAGAAGCTGGCCGCGGCGCAGCCTCTTGCGAAAGACCACCGCGCCCGCGCTGTCAGCCCCATGGAGCTGAAAGATGTATTTGGCGAGATCGAGTCCGACGGTGCTAACCTGGTTCATGGACGCCTCCTAGAGTGGGCTCTAACACCACCACTCTGGCACGCTGATGCCGTCGGGGGCGTCCACACCATCAATCCCAGCGGTGGAGCCGGTCAGTGATACGGTTTCCGGGT
>DATFOP010000099.1:0-6065 GCA_035265505.1 Propionibacteriaceae bacterium
TTTCCATCCCTGTCTCAGGCCTCAACCTGCTTGCTGGCCCCGGCTTTCCACAGCAGAAGAACGGACCTCTATCTGGGCGGCTGGCATCAGATGTGTGCGAGCGTTTGTGACAGCATCCGTACGTGCGGGTTCTGTTCTCGACGACGGCCGGCTCCGGGCACGTCGGGCCGCTGATTCCCGTTGCGCGGGAGTGCGCTGCAGCGGGCCACGAGATCGCCGTGGCTGCGCCACAGACATTTCACGGCACAGTCCAGAACGCCGGTTTCGAGCATCTGCCGTTTCCGGACGTGCCGGCCGACGTGATGCGACGCGTCTACGATCAGGTGGCATATCTGCCCCGGGCCGAAGCAAACCGGCTAGTGATCGCTGACATCTTCGCGCGACTTGACGCCCAGGCCGCCCTGCCAGGGTTGATCGACATCCTCGCCAGCTGGCGGCCCGACATCGTCGTCCGTGAACCGTGCGAATTCGCGTCTCTGGTCGCCGCGGATTCGGCCGGCATCGCTCAGGTCCAGGTGGCAATCGGGATGTATCGGTTCGGCTCTGGATTTGCTGCCGTCGTCGCTGAACCGCTGGCCGAATTGAGCAAGCTGGCCGGTCTGCCTGCCGATCGCGGCGCCACCCTGGCGGTGGTCTCTCCTACGTTCACCTCCGTGCCTGCCGTGCTCGATGCTCCGGACCTGGACTTGGACGACGTTGAGCCGTCCGGCTTCAACGATGGGTTGGGCCCGATCTGGCGGTTCTGCGGGCGGGTGGATGGAGGGAAAGGCAGGCTGCCCGGTCGGTGGGGGAACCACAACCACCCATTGGTCTACGTCACATATGGTTCCGTCACCGGCGGAATGGCACATCTCAGCGATCTGTACAAAGCGACGCTGCACGCCTTGGCAGACCTGCCGGTCCGGGTGCTGCTGACCACCGGACGGGGCGCCGATCGATCCATGGTGGAGCCGGTGCCACCGAACGCGTGGGTCGAGCAGTGGTGGCCGCAGGCGGACGTGATGCCCCTCGCCGCAGCCATGATCGGCCACGGTGGATTCGGCACCACCATGGCGGGTCTGGTGGCGGGCGTGCCTCAAGTCGTCGTGCCGCTCTTCGCCTTCGACCAGTTCGTCAACGCCGAGCAAGTCGCGGCGGTGACGGCCGGCGTCCAGGTCCTCGGGGGCCTGACTGGGCTTTCTGAGCTGCCGGCGGCCGTTTCTGCTGTGCTCGATGACCCTCAGATAGCCGCAGGTGCTGACGCCGTGGCGGCTGAGATTGCCGCGCTGCCCGAGCTGGCGCATTGTGTGCCGATCCTCGAGGAGCTGGCTGGTTACCATCGACCATGACGAGTGCCGGTGCTCAGCCAGGCAACACCAACGGAAACCTAGGTCCTGGCGTCGTCCCTATCGCCCCACGTGACCACCGAGTAGAACAGAGGCGAGACGCGGAGGTGGGCATGGCGGCAATGGAGCTGCGGTGGATTGACGCGAGTGGGACGAGTCAGTGCGATTTCGAGGAGCTGAGCGCACTTCGCTCGCGGACCGACGGGTTCCTTTGGCTCGACATACCGGAATGGAGTGAAGCCGCCGAACGGACGCTCGCCGTCGATTTTGGCTTTCATCCGATAGCGATCGAGGGCTCTCGGGAGCGCAATCACATTCCGCGCGTCCACATTTATCCGGACCATCTCTTCATCGTCATTCATGCGCCGGAGATCGGCACGGCAGGTCACGTGCACTACCTGGAACTCGATCAGTTCATCGGCGAACGTTTCCTGGTCACGGTGCACGGCCCTCGCAATCCCAAAGTCCCGCTAGAGGCCACGCTCCGTGAGACGCGGGAGGTGATCACCCGGATGGAAGCCGGTCGGCTCAGTCCCAGTTCGCCCTTTGGACTGATTTACGCCATCGTCTCGACGATCGTTCGCCGCGACGCTGCGCTGGTCGCCGACATCGCTCGGGAGGTCGGCCTGCTGGAGCAACGTGTGATGTTGGCCAGTGATGAGGAGCCGCAGACGTTTCTCAATGAGTTGTTCACCGCGCGGCACGAGCTGCTGACGATCAAAACCATGACGTCTCAAGGTGGTCAGATATACGAGCGTGCCATCAAGTCGGCCAAGTTCGTCAACCAGGACGGGCTCAAGAAGATGAAGGACCTTGTTGATCAGTACGAGAGGGTGACGAGCATCAGTCAGAGCCAGCTCGATTTTCTGATGGGCGTCACGGAGTTCTACCGGGCCCGTACTGACACCAAGATGACGATCGCAGCGGAACGTCTGGCAGTGATCGCCGCGATCACGCTGCCGATTACTTCGCTGTCGTCAGTCATTGGCATGAACGTCATCGTCAACGATGAAACGCACTGGGGGTGGCTGAGCATTCTGCTACTGATCATGTTGATCATGTCCCTGACGTTGTTGCGCTGGGCGAAGCGGCAGGGTTGGTGGTGATGTACCCAGGCTGAGCCCTCGGAAAAGCTCAGCAGAACCCCTGCCAATCGCGCGCAGAGCCAGTCGACAAGCTCGGAGAACCCTGTCGAACGTCAGTGGAACTGAGGCACGATCAGATAGATGCAGAACAGCACCAAGAGGGCAGCCAGAGCAAGCAATCCGTAGCCGGCGGAAAGTATCGCCGTCCCCGAGCCACCCTGATTGGTCCTGACCTTGGCGGTGGACACCAGCCGGATGCTGCTCGCCAGCAAGATCACGAACAGCACGCTGGCGCTGATGGACACCATGGCGACGATGCCGAGTGCCGCCCAGTCGATCTTCATCAGGCTGCGCTCTTCGCTTTCGGTTTCTTGGTCTTCTGCTTGGTCTTCGGCGTCGTCGTTACCCGCGGGTCATCGACATATTCAGTTTGTGAAGCGCTAGCCAGCACCAGCACCTCACGGCTATCGCTGACGTTGTGGCGGCTGACCGGGTGGCGCCTGGAGAACGCCCAGATCACTGAAGAGGCCCCGGCAAGCAGCAGGAGCAGTGCGACCACTCCAACGGTTCCGAAGTTGGCCAGCAATGCGGCCAACCCTCCGACAAGTCCTGCCCCGGGCAGAGTGAGGATCCAAGCGAACACCATCTTCCGGGCAACTCCCCAGCGGACTTCGGCGCCGCGGCGGCCAACGCCCGATCCGAGAATGCCGCCCGTCGCGACGTGGGTCGTTGAGAGGCCGAAACCCAGATGCGCTGACGCCAGGATGGTGGCGGTGGTCGCCGCTCCGGACGCTGCGCCCTGCGGTGTCTCGATCTCGACCACGCCCTTGCCCATCGTCCGCATGATGCGCCAGCCGCCGGAATAGGTTCCCAGGCCGATGGCCACGCCGGCTGCAATGATTACCCATGGCTGGGGCCCCGTCCCTGGGGCTTGCAGGTTAGCCGAAATCAGTACGAGGGTGATGACGCCCATGGTCTTCTGGCCGTCGGAGGTGCCGTGGGCAAGCGAGACCAGGGAGGCTGTGAAGGCCTGGCCGTATTTAAAGCCCGTCTCGCTATGCCTGCTCGGCGTCTTTCGGGTGATCCGATAGGCCAGCACGGTGGCGAGCGCTGCGGCGATACCGGCGACCGCGGGCGCGACGACTGCCGGCAGCAAGACCTTGGAGACGATGACCCAGCCGTGCACCGAGGCGAAGCCGGCGCCGACCACTACCGCACCGATCAGCCCGCCGAAAAGGGCATGGGAAGAGCTGGACGGCAGCCCCAGCAACCAGGTCAGCAGATTCCAAATGATCGCGCCGACTAGGCCCGCCAGAATGATCGAGGCCGTGATGAGTTCGTCGTCGAAGAAGCCGCCGGAGATGGTCTTGGCCACTTCGGTGGAGAGGCACGCGCCCACGAGGTTGAGGACGGCAGCGATAATGACGGCAGTACGGGGCTTGAGTGCGCCCGTAGCGATGGGGCCGGCCATGGCGTTGGCGCTGTCGTGGAAGCCGTTCGTGAAGTCGAAGATCAAAGCCACCAGGATGACGACGATCACCACGAACATCGCTGTCACTTCTGATCCCATCTGGAACCTCGTGTAGGTGTTGGTGAACACCCGGGGGCAGTACAGACGCTAGAACGATAAACGCTGGGTGAACAATAGGTGACCAAGTCCCGAAGTCAATCTCGCCATACCAGTGTTGAGGACGTCTCGTCAAGAACACTGGTGAAGGGTCTCGGGCGTCAATCTGGCTAGAGTCCGCACATGTCGAACAGCCTGCTGATCGTCCATGTTGACGTTTCGGTCCTGACCGACCGTGTAGAGGCCTTTCTGGCTGAGACGGAGAAGAACGCGAGGGCGAGCCGGCTGGAGCCGGGAGTCGTACGCTTTGACGTCTTGCATGATCGCGACAAGACGAGCCACGTCGTGCTGGTCGAGATCTATAGGGACGACGAGGCAGCCGCCGCACACAAGACGACCGCACACTATGCGGAATGGCGAGATGCAGTTGCGCCGATGATGGCCCGAACCCGCCAGTCGACGCGCTTCGTGAACGTCTCACCCGACGACGGAGATTGGTAAGCGTTGTCCGTGCGCTTCGAGATCGCTACGCCCGCCGAAATTCGTTTCGGCGCCGGCAGAGCCACTGAAGTGCCGGAGGCGCTGGCCGGATTGGGAGTGCGCCGAGCCTTGGTCATCACCGGCGCCACCCCTCAGCGAGCCGACGGCGTCCGCGTGGCACTTGCAGACGCCGGAATAGCGAGCGAGGTGTTCCCGGTATCGGGCGAGCCGTCACTTGACGTCGTTCGTGCCGGCGTATCGGCCTTTACGCGGGCCGGCTGTGACGGAGTGCTGGGCTACGGCGGTGGCAGCGCTCTGGATGCAGCGAAAGCGGTGGCAGCGCTGGCCGCGTCAGGAACTGACCCGCTGGAGCACCTGGAGGTGATCGGCGAGGGTCAACCGCTCACCGTGCCCTCGTTGCCCTGCGTGGCTGTGCCGACGACGGCTGGCACCGGCTCAGAGGTCACTCGGAATGCCGTCTTGTCTGCCGGGCAGACCAAAGCCAGTTTGCGCAGTCCATCGCTTCTCCCGCGGATGGCCATTGTGGATCCCGATCTGCTCAGGGGACTGCCGCAATCGGCGATCGCTTCGGGCGGCTTGGACGCGCTCTCGCAAGTTCTGGAACCGTTTCTCTCCGCACGAGCCAACCCTTTCGCTGACGCGATGGCCCGTGAGGGTATGCAGCGCTCCGCCCGGTCCCTACGGCGGGCATGGGACTACGAAATGGATTCCGATCCGGCCATTCGCGAGGATCTGGCCATCGTCAGCCTCTTCGGCGGGCTTTGTCTCGCGAACTCCGGATTGGGCGCCGTGCACGGGTTCGCCGCCGCCCTCGGGGCGCGATTTGAGGCACCGCACGGTGCCGTCTGCGGGGCGTTGCTGCCGGCCACCTTCGAAGCAAATTGGCGGGCCTTGCGCCAGCGCGATCCGGACCATCCGGCGCTGGCTCGGATGAGCGAGGTTGCCAGATTGCTGACCGGCGATCCGACGGCAAACGTAGAAGCGGCCGTCATCTGGCTCAAGAACCTCAAGGAGTCACTGGGCGTTCCGGGGCTGGCACCTTACGGCTTGACGGACTCCCAGATACCGGCTTTGGTTGAGGCCGCCAAGAAGGCAAACAGCATGCGGGCGAACCCAATCACTCTGAGCGACGAGGAACTGGCTGAAATACTGGCCCGCTCGCTGTGAACAAAGGCACGTTGCATTGACCATCCGGTGCTTCTCGGTTGGCCTCTCCCCGAGTGCCCGGCTAGACTCGCAGGTCGTCGTAGGGGCCCAGCGCTGCGACGGGCACCCGTGGCTCAACGGATAGAGCATCTGACTACGGATCAGAAGGTTGGGGGTTCGAATCCCTCCGGGTGCGCAAAGTGCCTCTGACCAGCGGAAACGCAGGCAGAGGCCGTTGTCTTTCCCGAGGGTGACCGCCGTACAGCGCTCCGAAACCTTCTGACTAGTGCATCCGCGCGAGAGTCAGGAGAGAAGATGCCGGCGTCCAATCCACTGCTGTCCAGGCCGCTCGCCGCGGCCGACGCCTCCACGCTGCGGGCGTTCGAGCGCCGGCTGCGGTCGGAGAAGAAATCGGACAAGACCGTGCAGAGCTACCTGGAG
>DATFOP010000100.1:0-10292 GCA_035265505.1 Propionibacteriaceae bacterium
CTCGCGACTGGCTGCCGCCGCAGAAGCAGGCCGGGTTGATCTGAGCGATCTTGGACGCCGGGCCCGCCGTCTCCTGGCTTCCACCACGGCCGAGGATCAACTGCCCCTCCAACCGTAGTTTCGAATCTGCGGCAACACCCCACATCGTGGGCGTCCGAGAAGGACGACCTCGTCTGGCGTGACCGCTCAGTCTCGACTCAACATGACGCGTGCTGGCGCGCCGTCAGCGCCCGGAATGAGCAACGGCAGGCAGATCAGTTGCCAGGGGCCGGTTCGACGCCTCGCAGATCGAGGGTCTCGACGATGGTGACACCCGCACGAAGCAACACCTCATGGGTAGGTGCCGGATCCTGATACGGGGCGATGGAGAGATAGTCAATGCCAACCAGCCGAACACCACGTCCGATGAGCGCGGCCGCCGCATCTGCAGTAAGAGTCACGAAGTCCTCCACGAAGCGCGGATCGTCCCACAACGCCGAATTGGTCGTCAGGAACAGCACTCGGCTGACCCTTGCGGGGATGTGGAGCCCGCTTAGCGCCGCCGCGTCGAGGCGCTTGTCAACCGATCTAGCATCGACAACCCACGCCGGACCGATCGACACGTCGGCCGGGACCGCCTCCACGCCGGGCTGGCCGTCGAAGAAGTGGGCCGGTCCGTCGACATGGGTACCGCAATGGAGTGAGCAGACCAACTTGGACACATTGGCCGACTCGCCTGCCGCACGGGCCTGCACGCGCGTCACCTCGAGCTGGGTATCGCCTGGGTACAGCGGGACTCGATCTGGAACAAGCGGCACCGTCACATCGACGTAGCTGGTCATGATCTTCTACTACCCCTGAGCCACCTTCGTACGCAACGAAGAACACGCTCCCGATCACCGCCCGAGGGCTATGGTCGATCTAGCCGCACAGCGCAGTGCGGCGGCACAGATCGGACTGAAACGTGACGACATTCGAGTTGGAGCTCGAACAGGGGAAGAGCGAGAAGATCGCTCAAGTCGCGGCTCGTGGGGCATCGATCGCGCCACAGCTCGGCCAGCAGCCGGAAGCGGCGTCGACTTTCTTGTCGCATTACTTCCGCCATGTCGACGCGATGGACGTCGACCAACGCAGCGTCGATGACCTGCTCGGGCTGGTGGAAAGTCACTATCGGCTCGCTATGCACCGACCAGCCGCCCGAGCCGCGGTGGCGATCCGGAGCCCCAGTCAGTCGCAGGACGGCTGGACCGCCGGAGGCGCCACGGTGGTTCAGATCGTTACCGACGACCGGCCCTTCCTGGTCGACTCGGTGACCATGGAGGTGATCCGGCATGGCTGGAGCATCCGGGAGGTCTTTCACCCTCAGTTCCTGGTCCGCCGGGATGTCGGCGGGACGCTGCGAGGCATAGTCGGGGCGAACGAGGCCGGGAAGGATGCCGAGGTTTTCTCGGAATCCTGGATGCACCTGGAGATCCTCCCGCCGTCTCGGCCCGAGCACCCAGAGACGCTCCTCTCCGATCTTGAACATGGGCTGCTGGAGGTCTTGCGGCTCGTCGAGGAGGTGGTACAAGACTGGTCGCGCATGGGTACTCGGTCGGTGGAGACGATCACCATGCTTCCGAACGCTGCGGTGTCAGACGGTCGCCAGGACGAGGCGGCGCTCGCCACCGAGCTTCTGGAGTGGCTCAACGACAACCACTTCACCTTCCTCGGCTACCGGCAGTACCGCCTCGTGCAGGAAGATCACGCCAGCCGATTCGAGCCCGTGCCGTCGACCGGTCTGGGCATCCTGCGGGCCGACACCGATCGACCCGGCGCCTTCCATGCCCTGCCGCGCCCCGGCTGCTCACCAGAATTGATGATCATCACCAAGGACAACGAGAAGTCGCGGGTTCACCGGCCGGCGTACCTTGACTACATCGCGATCCGGACGTTCTCCGCCGATGGTGAGGTGAGTGGCGAACGCCGATTCCTCGGGCTGTTCGCCTCCTCGGCCTATTCCGAAGCCGTCCCGCGCATCCCCGTTCTGCGGCAAAAGGCGGCCGAGGTGCTGCGACGCTCCGGCTATGCGCCGAGCAGTCATGGCGGCAAGGCGATCATGGACGTCCTCGACACCTACCCGCGAGACGAGCTGTTCCAGGCCTCGATTGACGAACTTGCTCCGGTCGTGGAGAAGGTCGCACATCTCAAGGAACGCCGCCAGGTGCGGCTGTTTGTCCGGCGCGAACCGTATGGGCGTTATCTGTCCTGCCTGGTCTATCTTCCGCGGGATCGTTATACGACCGCGGTTCGCAAACGGATGGAGGAGCTGCTGCTCCGCAGGCTCGGTGGAGCGTCGATCGATTACACGGCCCGGGTCTCTGAATCGGTGCTCGCTCGGCTGCACTTCGTGGTCAGGATGCCCATGGGCCAATCATTGGGCGAGGTCGACGTTCGTGCGCTGGAGCGGGAGCTGACGCTCGCCACTCGCTCCTGGGACGACGAGTTCGCCGATGTGCTGGCGACCTGGCCGACGCCGCTGTCCGGCACGACGCCGGACGAGCTTTCGACCCTGGTGGGTGCTCTTCCGGAGGGCTACAAGGAAGAGTTCTCGGCCCGGCAAGGGATGCAGGACCTCACCGCGCTGATGGCGTTGCGAAGCGATTCTTTCGCGGGCAAGGATGAGGTCAACCCGGCCCGACGAAACATGGTCATGTACATCCCCGACCGGACCGACGACGAAGCCGATCTGCGGTTGAAGATTTTCCGCTGGGACACACCGATCTCGCTGTCGCAGATCTTGCCGCACCTCTCGTTGCTCGGCGTGGACGTGATCGACGAGCGCCCGTACGAGCTGGTGTTGGGCGGCGATCAGCGCGCGTTCATCTACGACTTCGGAATCACGGTGCCGGGAGGGCGGGCGGCAGTCGGTTCGCGATGGCCGATGGCGGCCCGACAGAAGTTCATGGATGCTTTTTCGGCGTCCTACGCGGGCCTGAGCGAGCCAGATCGCTTCCACGCACTGGTGATGGGTGCCGACCTCAGCTGGCAACAGGTGACCGTTCTGCGTGCTATTGGCCGGTACCTCCGCCAGACCGGAACCACGTACAGCCAGACCTACCTGGCTTCGGCGCTGAGTTCTAACGTCGACCTCGCCCGGCAGCTCGTGACGCTCTTCGAGACCCGCTTCGACCCCGGCCGGGACCTGGATACCGAGACTCGCAAGGCAAAGGCGACGGAGCTGACGGACAAGATCAAGATTGCGCTGAACGACGTGGCCAGCCTTGATCATGATCGAATCTTGCGATCGTACCTGGCGGTGATCGCGGCCATGGTGAGGACCAACGCCTACCAGCCTGGCCGCCCCACCCTCGCGTTCAAGCTTCTGCCGCGCCAAATCCCCGAGCTGCCGGAACCGCGGCCGGCCTTCGAGATCTTCGTCTACTCCCCTCGGATCGAGGGTGTGCATCTGCGCTTCGGTGCGGTCGCCCGAGGCGGGTTGCGCTGGTCGGATAGGGCTGAGGACTTCCGCAGGGAGGTGCTGGGTCTGGTCAAAGCCCAGATGGTCAAGAACACGGTGATCGTGCCGGTTGGCGCCAAAGGTGGCTTCTACGCCAAGCAGCTGCCAGATCCCGGGGTCCATCGTGAAGCCTGGCTGAACGAGGGCAAGACCTGCTATTCCTTGTTCATCACCAGCTTGCTCGACGTGACCGACAATCTGGTCGCCGGCGAGGTGGTCGCCCCGCCAGACGTCATTCGGTACGACCCCGATGATCCCTATCTGGTAGTGGCAGCCGACAAAGGCACCGCCACGTTCTCCGACATCGCGAACTCGATCGCGGTCTCCTCAGGTTTCTGGCTGGGCGATGCGTTCGCCTCCGGTGGTTCGGCCGGATACGACCACAAAGCAATGGGCATCACTGCGCGGGGAGCATGGGAGTCGGTGCGACGGCACTTCCGGGAGATGGGCGTCGACTGCCAGACCGAGGACGTCACCTGCGTGGGGATTGGTGACATGAGCGGCGACGTGTTTGGCAACGGCATGCTGCTGAGCGAGCATCTCAAGCTAATCGCGGCTTTCGATCACCGGCACGTCTTCGTCGACCCCACTCCGGATGCGTCCATCAGCTGGCAGGAGCGGGCCAGGGTCTTCGCCCTCCCGAGATCGAGCTGGGCGGACTACGACCCCGCGCTGATCTCCGATGGCGGAGGCGTGTTTCCGCGCACAGCGAAGTCGATCCAGATCACGCCCGCCATGCACAAGGCTCTGGGCATCCCCTCAGCCGTCGACTCACTGACTCCGGCCGGCTTGATCAACGCGTGTCTGAAGGCCCCAGTCGACCTGCTCTGGAACGGTGGCATTGGTACCTATGTCAAGGCGACCAACGAAACCCACGCCGAGGTAGGCGACAAGGCCAATGATGTCCTGCGCGTCGATGGCTGTGAGTTGCGGGCGCGCTGCGTCGGTGAAGGCGGAAATCTCGGGTTCACCCAACTCGGTCGAGTGGAGTACGCCGCTCGCGGTGGCAGTATCAACACTGACTTCATCGACAATTCGGCCGGGGTGGATACGTCGGACCACGAGGTCAACATCAAGATTTTGCTGTCCAGTGAGATGGCGGCGGGCCGGCTGGCTCGGCACGACCGGGACGCCTTCCTCGCGTCGATGACCGATGAGGTGGCCGATCTGGTGCTCGCGCACAACTATGACCAGAACCTGGCAATGGCAAACAGCGTCTATCAGTCGGCCTCCATGGCCGGCGTCCATGAAGACTGGATGGAACGGCTCTCTCACTCCGGACTCCTCGACCGGAACCTGGAGGCGTTGCCTTCCACGGAGGAGATGGACATCCGGCGAAGCAAAAACCGCGGACTGACCTCACCTGAACTGGCCACTCTGATGGCCTACACCAAGATCGTGCTGGAGGACGAGATCCTCGATTCCGACCTGCCGGATGACCCCTATCTCATTGATCGCTTGATCACCTACTTTCCGACCGCCATGCGGGAGCGGTACGCCGCCGTCATGCCGGCGCACCGCCTACACCGGGAGATCATCGCCACAGTCGTGGTCAACCAGTTCGTGGACGCCTCGGGCATCACCTGTTTCCACCGGCTTTCTTCAGAGACCGGCGCATCCGCGTCGGACGTTATCCGAGCGCAGATCGCGGCCCGGACGATCTTCAACGCTGACCAGCACGACAAGGCCATCCGCGATCTCGATTATCGGGTCGATGCCCAGACGCAGACGATATTGCGGATGGAGGTGCGGACCCTCGTCGAACGAGCCACTCGGTGGCTGATCAACAACCATGCGCGGCCGCTGGACATCTCGACCGCGGTGGAGCAGATGACCAGCGGGGTTCAGCAAGTGCAGCGGGCGCTCCCGACTGTTCTGCAGGGCCGCGATCATGACGCGTACGACAAACGGTTGCAGAGTTACCGCAGCGGTGGTGTGCCAGATGATCTTGCCACCGTGACGGCGGCGTTGCCACCGGCGTACGCGGCGCTCACTATCGTCCACACCGCCGACCAGGAGGGACGTGACCCAGTCTCAGTCGCCGAGGTGCATTTCACCGTGGGCCAGCGGCTCGGTCTGGATCGCCTGCTGTCGCGGATGGTCGAGCTACCCCGAGACGACCGTTGGCAGACTATGGCGCGGGCAGCACTCCGAGACGATCTTCAGGTCGCGCATGCCCAACTCACCGCCGAGGTATTGAATGGCGACGGCGGCAACGGCGCCCGAGGGGCGGTCGCGGCCTGGGAGCGGCAGACCCCGAGCGTCCCCGAGGCGGTCAAGACCTTGCGTTCCATCTGTGCGGGACGTCCGGACTTGGCACGAATGTCGGTGGGTCTGCGGATCGTCCGCGGCCTGCTGTCCAATCCCAACAGGTGACTCTCTCGGCGACTGCTGACGTGATACCTGTGAGACATGCGGATCGATCTGCACACCCACTCGTCCGTGTCGGACGGCACCGACACCCCTGAGGAGCTCGTCCGCAAGGCCGCAGCCGCCGGCCTTGACGTGGTGGCGCTGACCGATCATGACACTTTCGATGGTTTGGATGCCGCCGTGGCGGAAGGGGAGCGGGTCGGTGTACAAGTGCTCCGCGGCATGGAACTGTCCTGTTCGAGGCGCGGCGACAGTGTGCATCTGCTGGCTTATGGCGCGAATCCGTCGAACACCGACCTCGCCGGCGAGATGGTGCGGGTCCGTGGCGGCCGCAAGGGTCGCCTGGCCGGCGTCTTGACGAAGCTGGCTGAGCTGGGGGCGCCGGTGAGCGAGGCCGAGGTGATGGCGCAGGTCGGGGACTCGCCATCGGTCGGCCGGCCGCACATCGCCGATGCGATGATCAAGGCTGGTCACGTGCGTGATCGCGAGGAAGCCTTCGAGCGATTCCTGGCCGAGGGCGGGCCCGCACACGTCGCGCGCTACGCGATAGAGCTCGAGCGCGGCATCGACCTGGTGCACAGTGCAGGCGGGGTTGCGGTCATCGGCCACCCGTGGGGACGTGGCCGCGAGCACGTGCTTCCTCCGGCTGTGCTGAGGGCGCTCGTCGCAGACCATGCCCTCGACGGTGTGGAAGTCGATCACCAAGATCATGACACTGAGACTCGCGCCCAGCTGCGCACGCTGGCCGCGGAGCTAGGTTTGCTGGCGACCGGGTCCAGCGACTACCACGGCATGGGCAAACTCGATCATGATCTTGGCTGCAACACCACGGCTCCGGAGGTCTTCTACAATCTTCTTCAGCGCCTTCGCCGCTAGGGACAAGCTGTTCAGGGCCGTCGGCGCTCGGTTCCTGCCAAGAGCAAGCTGGATCAGTGCGGAGCTGAGCACAATGCGCGAGGTCAGTACGGCCTCGGCAGATCCAGCTGGACGACCACAATGGACTGCCGCCACGGAAGACTGCGATTCACCCGAAGGTTTCCGTCGCTCCCGGCTGAGCAAGCCTGATCACCAAGCCGTAGGTGCGGGCAGCGCAGGTTCAGCACCGAACGGCCACGGACAGCCGTCGCTACCGGAAGCTCCGGCGGAACGCCCGACATCAACGGCCCGAGAGCCGCGAGGGCACGCCCGGCGGTAGACCCAAGGCTGCGTACCGTCACACCGGTGAGCCGGTAGCGGACTTCGAACCTGCTGGCGGGCACAGTCAGCGGAAGATTCACGTCGGCGGTCACCTGAGCATTCGGAACTGCCACCGGCTGGCTCCCCGCGCTGACCAGCACATCGTTCGCTTGGGGGTGCATGGACTCGAAGACGGAGCCGGCCTGGCTGATCGGGGGAATCCGCAACTTCAGCGCACTGACTGGCGAGGCGAGCACCACCGATTCGGCTACAACAAAACTGCCGTCGGCCGCCGGGGAAGCGGCGAGATAGATGCCGACGGTCGATTGCCCCGGGCCGCTCGGCGCGTCACCCTTTGCCGTGGCGCTGGACCGGGGGGGCGCCTGAGGAAGTCCCGGGCCGCTGAGTGCGGAACTGGTCAGGCCGCTCGTCGGGCTGGCGCTGGCTGTGGGCGGCTGCGGAGCCACAGCACTCTTGCGGAGCGTAGGTGCCATTCGATAGAAGGCCACGGCGCAACCAATGAGGACAAGAACCGCGGCCAGTCCCACCGCCCGACGGATCGCCGCCCGGCGAGTCCGTTCAGGCGCCATCTATCCCCCAAGTGTCCCGCGGCGGAATCGAAGGGCTGCCATCGCATTTCGCGGATGGCCGACGTCTACGGTTCTCGACCGCATATATTACGCCCGGAATGTGCGGGGACTTGTGACCGCAGCAAGACTCAGATCTGGGGGAAGCCGTGTCTTCGAAGCGTGTCGCTCGTTGGTCCTTGGTTGGTCTGTTGGTTTCAGGGGCTCTCGCGTTCGCCGGCGTGGTAGCGGCACCGAGCTTCGCCGCTGATTCGGCCAGCATCTATATCGTGCAGGGTCTGCCCGGCAGAACGCTGGATGTGTCAATCGACGGGGATTCAGTGGCCAAGGGACTAGAGACCGCAGAAGTCGCGGGCCCCTTCGAGATCGCGGCCGGCCAACGCGAGGTGTCGTTCACCTCCGACGGCAAGGTGGTTCTCGAGCGGACATTCTCGGTGAAGGCGAAGTCCAGCTGGGATGTGGTCGTGCACCTGCCGGCCCAGACCTCGGGCGACCCGCTGATCACCGTCTTCAAGAATGACCTCTCGGCAGTGCCCAAGGGCAAGGCTTCGCTGACCGTTGCCCATGTCGCGGCAGTTCCTCCGGCCGACATCCGGGTCAACGGAAAGGTGCTGTTCGAGAACATCGCCAACGGGGAGTCGCTCAACCTGGTCGTTCCAGTGGCCACCTACAAGGTCGCCATCGTTCCGACAGGGGAGACCGAGCCCGTCATCCTCGGGCCGGTCGACCTGACGGTGAAGGCCGACTCGCTGAACCGGGTTTACGCGGTGGGGGACCCGGACAAGAAGACGATGAACGTTGCGGTACATGTCATCTCCCTATCGACCCAAGGCTCAGAGAAGCCGTCCAAGGTCAACACGGGTACCGGCGGACAGGTGATGGGCCAGGAGCCTGCCGTCTACGTCGACCTGCTGCGGTGACCTGCCGATCAAGCGAAGGCTTCACTTGTCCTTGATTGACAATGGGATCACTCGTCGAAGGTGGGGATCTGCCCAACGCCGAGCTGGGCTAGCCAGCGCCGTGTTGAGCTTGGTGCTCGTCGGCTGTGGCGGGGGGACGGGGCTGCCGCCGCAGCCGGCTTCTTCTGACACGTCGACAGGTGCCACCTCCCGCCAGTCTCCCCCCGGACCAGCGCCGACCGCGCGGGAAGGTCGACCGGCCAAGAGCACGCGGGTCCACTTCGTTCCCGAACGACTGACGCTGCCCGAGGGCGCCGAGGCCGCGGTGGAACCCGCTAGGACGGTGGGCGGCGAGCTGCAGGTGCCGAGCAACGTGAACCGTGTCGGCTGGTGGGACGGCAGCGCGTACGTAGGCGATCCCTTCGGCTCGACAGTGGTCGCCGGTCATGTCGATTCCGCCACGGAGGGGATCGGATTCTTTGCCAGGCTGCTCCATATCCAAATCGGAGGAAAGGTGACTCTCGACGGCAGCGGGCACCGGCTCACATATCGGGTGACTGCCGTCCGGGAGGCGGCTCAGGGTGCGTTGGCCTCGGACAGCCGGGCGTTCGACCAGACCGGTGACCATCGCCTGGTCTTGATCACGTGTACCGGCGTCTACCACCCAGACCGGGGCGGCTATGACCGAAACCTGGTGGTGATTGCCCGTCCCCTCGGGTTGGCCCGCTGACGCGGTTGCAACGATCGCTCGGCGGATGGTTGTGGTGAGCTGACGCCTAACGGCTCCGTCACGCCTCCGGTGCCGATCGGTGATTGCGTCGACGTCGCCGACGCCGTGGAGCGGGTTCCGGATCGGCGGCTTGGGCAGCTCGGACGGCCGGCTCACCTTCCGGATCCGGAGTGGACGTCTCGGCGCGAGGCACCGGAATCCCGTTGCGCAGTCGCTGGCGGGTACGCGAGCGACGCGTCGGCCGCTCACGCGGTTGCGACGTCCGTTCGGCCGGCTTCGTACGAGGCGGGGCGATGCGACCCTTGGCCTCCGGATCGATACCGAGATCGTGATAAAGATGCGGCGACGTCGAGTACGTTTCCTGCGGCTGCTCGAACGGTAGCCCAAGGGTGCTGTTGATCAGTTTCCAACGGGTCTGGTCGGCCCAGTCCACGAACGTGATCGCGATGCCCGAAGCGCCAGCCCGGCCGGTCCGGCCGATCCGGTGAATGTAGGTCTTGTCGTCCTCCGGACACTCGTAGTTGATCACGTGGGTAACGCCCTCCACGTCGATGCCGCGGGCGGCGACATCGGTCGCCACCAGCACGTCGATACGTCCTTCCCGGAACCGCTTCAGTGCCTTCTCCCGCAACACCTGCGAAAGGTCCCCGTGGATCGAGGCGGCGGCAAAGCCACGCTCGACCAGATCGTCGGCCACTCGTTGCGCGGAGCGCTTGGTCCGGCAAAAGATCATCACTCGGTGGCGATTCTCCGCCTGCAGAATGCGGGCCACGACCTCCGGTTTGTCGAGTTCGTGTGCCTGGTAGACGAACTGTGCGGTGGTCGGCACGGTCGTCGTATCGGAGGGCGATTCCGCCCGGATGTTCACCGGGTGCCTGAGATGACGGCGGGCCAACGTGACGATGGCGGCCGGCATGGTCGCCGAGAAGAGCATGGTCTGGCGGAGCTCAGGGGTCTTGCTCAGTATTCGCTCCACGTCGGGTAGGAAGCCGAGGTCCAGCATCTCGTCGGCCTCGTCCAACACGAGCACCTTGATCCGACTGAGGTCC
>DATFOP010000101.1:0-3054 GCA_035265505.1 Propionibacteriaceae bacterium
GCAGTGAAGGTGCGCCGGGACGCCACGGCGGACCTGCGCGGCGAGCAGTCCCGCCGAGCCATCTCTGAGGAACGGCTGCGGTTGGCGCAGGAAATGCACGACGAGGTCGGGCACAGCCTGGCGGTGATCGCGATGCAGGCCGGCGTGGCATTGCGGGTCCTGGACCGCGACTCGGCCCGAATGCGGCAAGCGCTCGAAGCGATTCAGGCGGCGAGCAGGGACGCCCTGGACGGTGTGCGGGCCGAACTGGCGGCGGTGCGCGAGCCCGAGCCGCCCGGCTCGTCGCTGCGGCCGGCCACCGGGCTCGCCGAGCTGCCCTCGCTGGCTGCGCGGATCCGCTCCAGCGGGCTGCCGGTCGCGGTCGAGATCGACGACACCATCACCGACCTCGGCCTGCCCGCCGAGGTCGACCGGTCGGCGTACCGCATCGTCCAGGAGTCGCTGACGAACGTGCTGCGCCACGGTGGGCCCACCGCAACAGCCCAGGTGCGGGTCGAGGTGCACGCCGGCACGCTGCGCCTGGAGGTCACCGACACGGGCCGCGGCGCCGCGCCCGGCGCCACCGGACAAGGCATCAATGGCATGCGGGCCCGCGCGGAGGCGCTGGGCGGCTCCATCGAAGCGGGGTCACACATGGACGGCGGGTTCGCCGTGCGCGCCCGGCTACCCATCCCGGATCGGGTCGCCGCGCCCGGGAAGCAACCATGATCCGGGTCGCGGTCGTCGACGACCAGCCGCTGGTCCGGATGGGACTGCGCACGCTGCTGGAGATGGAGGACGACCTCGACCTGGTGGCCGAGGCGAGCGACGGCCGCGCGGGCGTCGCGGCCGCACGTCTCACGGTGCCGGACGTGGTGCTCATGGACATCCGGATGCCGATGTTCGACGGACTCGCCGCGCTTCGCGAGATCACCGCCGACCCCACGCTGGCCCGGGTTCGCGTGGTCATGCTGACCACGTTCGAACTTGACGAATACGTCTTCGCCGCGCTGCGGGCCGGTGCGAGTGGGTTCGTGCTGAAAGACGCCGATCCTGAGGAGCTGGTACGGGCGGTGCGGGTAGTCGCGGACGGGGGTTCACTGCTGTCGCCGTCGGTCACCCGACGGGTGATCGAGCGGTTCGCCGTGGCCCCACCGGGCGGGACGGCACCGGGCTGGTCGGCGCCGCACCCAGAGCTGGACCGCTTGACCGACCGCGAGCGGGAGATCGTCGCCTGGGTCGCCACCGGCCGGTCGAACGATGAGATCGCGGCGGAGCTGGTGGTAAGCGCGGCGACCGTGCGGACCCACGTCAGCCGCGCAATGGTGAAACTCGCCGCGCGGGACCGTGCCCAGCTCGTCGTACTCGCGGTCCAGTCGGGTCTCGCCCCGCAATCGTGACCGCTCGATAACGCCCAGTGCTGCCCTCCTCGCCACCCAAGGCGTCAAGCAACTGCAGCTCGCCGGCGGCGGCCAGCGAGTGCTGACCGGCTGGTCCTCGGCGTCAATTCCACCAGCACGGAGATGTTCATCGTCACCCGCGGGTCGCTTTGGCGACGCAGGCGCGACGCTGATGCCATCGAATAGCATTAGTGCTCGGAGTGCTCTACAGCACGCCCTCAATCACCACCATGATGACGTCCTCGATTGCCCCGATTCTGGGACGCTTGACGGGCCGGCTTCAGGGAATTTCACTGCAGGCGTCGCATCCTCATTAGGCAGCGGCGGTTCCTCCATAACGCCGGCACTGCGCCGACGGGTCAGGTAGAGCACCGCCGATACGACGCAATGGGGAGCAGATAGCTGATGGCGAGCGCAAGGAGGAGATCCCGGCCCAGCCAGCGCCGATCCCGGCGTAGAGCAGCGCCGTCGAGATGCCGCCAGAAGCGCGACAAGGAACGTCCTGACCGGCATCCGCGCCAGACCAACTAGACAGACACCATCCCCCTCGGGATGCTGTAGAGCAGACTGCGGTTAAGCGCGATTCCCCATGGCCCAGCCCGGTCGCTCAGCGCCGCGATCGCTTCAGGTGAACGACCTTGAGCGCACGCTCGATGACCCTGGGACGGGCGTCGACATCAGCAAGTAACCAGGCACACCGTTATAGATGAGGCCCGACTGTTCCGATTAGGGTTCCCAGCGCGATGCCATAGGTCGCGCCGAGGGCGGTAATCACCGAGGCCTGGCGAACCGGCAGCAGGAGGTCGGCAAGGATTAGCAGGATACTAACCGCCCAGGCCGAGGTATCGAAATGGTTGAGAAGGTCCCTCGACGCTTCCGCCTCGTCAAGGGTCGCCAGACGCGCAATGGCGCACAAGGCGAGCAGGGTACCGGCATCGCTAAGAGCCTCCGCGGGCCGCAGCCATGATGTGGTTCGATTTATCCGTGATCTTCCCGTTCTGCTACTGGACGCTGTCATGCTCACCAAGGCAACTTCCCCTCTCACTTAGAGGAGCTTTGGCCAGAACGCAGACCACCGCAGGCCGCAGGTGCAGCGTCTCCTTCTGGAGGGTGATGAAGCCAGCGTCGTGAAGCCGCCCCGCCGCCTCCCCAGCGACGCGTTCGGTTGTCTCGGCGGAGGCACCAAGACAGCGCGGCTCCGAGACAATCGCGACTCGACCGCCCGCCCACAGCGCCTCGCGAAGATCCTTCAGCCGCACCTCTGGTTCGGGCCACATCCCGAAGTTGTTGACAGCGAGCGCCTTGTCGAATATCTCGCTGAAATCATGGACGTCCAGGGCGGATCCGAGTCGCAACTCGACTCGACCTTGCTCCACAGCAGTTCGGTTGCGGACGGCCGCCTGGTGAACCATGACCTCGGAGTGGTCGATTCCAAGCACGAAACCGTCGCGTTGCCCGGCGGGCGAGCTCACGGATCGCGAGTCCAGGGCCGAAGCCCATCTCCAGGATGTGGTCTTGAGGTTGCACATCCAGCAGAGCGGCCGCCCACCGGTTGTGCTTTCTGTTTCGATGGGCGTAGCGCCATCTCCCAGCCAGCCAGCCGCCCGGCGAAGCCATGGGGTCGAACGAACTGGGTCACGACGGCCCCGACCAGCCGCTGCCTCGCTCCCACGAA
>DATFOP010000102.1:0-34748 GCA_035265505.1 Propionibacteriaceae bacterium
GCTGCCGGCGGCCGAGTGGTTACTGGCCGACGCCTGCGAGCTCTCCTCCCTCGAGGAGGCCGGCATCGATACCTGCGACGTGGCAATCGCCGCCACGGGCGACGACAAGGCGAACCTCGTCGTCTCATTGCTCTGCAAAACCGAGTTCGGCGTGCCGCGCACAGTCGCGCGGGTCAACCATCCCAAGAACGAGTGGATGTTCAACGAGGTGTGGGGGGTTGACGTCGCCGTATCGACGCCCCGGCTGATGTGCGCCCTGGTCGAGGAAGCCGTCACCGTCGGCGACCTGGTTCGACTTCTCACCTTTCACGAGGGAGAAACCAGCCTCGTGGAAATGACGCTGCCCGGGGACAGCCCCTGTGTGGGCGCGCGGATCGGCGATCTGGACTGGCCCGGGGACGTTGTTCTTGTCGCCGTCATCCGTGACGGCCACGCGCGCCCCCCGGACAACGACGGCTCCCTGGAAGCTGCCGACGAGTTGCTGTTCGTGTCGGCCCAAGACACCGAGCGGGAGCTGGCACAGATGCTGGCCCCCCGGGACCCATCGCTCGCGGTGGCGAAGGTGGCCGCGCCGCCCCGGGTACCCGCCCGATACTGATCGGCGCCTCAGGCAGGCGCTGGGTCGTCTGCTTGGTGCGCCAGCCCCGAGTCCTCGATCGGGGTTCTGCCCTTGGACAGCATCAAACCGATCACGAACAACGCCGCGAGCAGCAGGGGCCAACCGAGAACCACCTTGGACACTCCGAGCAGCACCACCTGCTCGGCGAGGAACAGCGGCATCTGGACGACGAATCTCGTGATGTACGGGACGGCGAGCACGGCCGTCAGTTTGGTGGTCATCTTGACCAGGCCCCGATCCTTAGCCCATCCCGTCGGGTCACCGATCGCCGCACCAAGGATGAACCCCACCAGGGGCCACCGAATCGCGATGGTGAAGATCGACAACAGTGCCAGGGCACCGTTGTAAAGAATGCCGGGCAAGAAGACATCTTCGGCTCGGCCAGTTCGGGTGGCGACGAACGCGGCGATGGCGGTCGGGATGATCGCTGCGGCGACGAACCGCAGCGACTGGCGCTGCATCAGCCGAACGACTGCGGCAATCAACGCCGTACCCACCGCAGCGATCAGGGCCGGATAAAGCTCGCGGCCGATCAGCCAGGCAATCGTGAAGGCTATGAACGGCAGCGTCGATTCGATCATCCCTCGAGCGCCGCCCAGGGACGCCGACAGCTGGTAGCGAACGAACTCTTCGACGTAGGTGAAGGAACCGGGGTCCGCTCTGGTTGTGCCGTCACGGACGGGAGGGTCCGATGTTGACGAAGGGTCGTCGCTCACGAAGGTGCCGGCGCAGCCAGCAGCTCGTACCGAGGGTTGTAGATCAACCGCCGGCCCTCGTGGCAGCTGATCCGCCCGGAGACCTTCAGCGGGCGGCCCGGGTCGATACCAGGGATCTGCCGTCGACCCAGCCATACCAGGGTGACTGCACCCGATCCGTCCCGAAGTTCGACCTCCAGCGCCGGATGCCCCCCACGCGGATGAATTGTCACCGTCGACACTTGCCCGGTCAGTTCGACCTGCTGACGGTCCTCGCAGGTGCGTATCGGTACGGCGCCCGTCTCTCGTACGTTTTGCTGGAGCTCTTCGGACTCCAGTTCAGCGTTCGAGGACGCCAAGCGGCGCAGGGCCCGCTGGAACATATTCTCTTTAGGCATCTGACCTCACTCCGATTCCAAGCATCCCACCGCCATCAATCAAGATCCAGCGTCCGAGGTCGTTAGTCCGGTCGGCAGATGTAGCGGCAATAGCTCACCTGGCGCCATCGGCTCGTCACCACGGCGGACCACCACGTGCCGGAACGCGGTGAGCAGTTCCGCGACCGGAGAGTCGATTCCGTCCTCCAGAGCAGCCTGGCCGTAGACGATGCCTCGCAATAGCCAGCGTGGACCCTCGACCACCCACATCCGCGAGGGCTGGTAGCCCTGCTCGCCGTCGGGAGTCGACACGGGTAGCAGGCGGCGTAGCTCGACTCCGAACGGGCCTTCCACCAAGGCGGCCGAACCCCCGGCCTCAGTGGCTGACTCGATCATCTCGTCGCGCAGCTCGGCCCACAGGCCGCCGCTTCGTGGTGCTGCATATGTCCCCAGTTCCAGCGCCGAGTCCCCGGTGACCAGCATGGCTGAGACGATCTGCTGGGTTTCCTCGGCGACCTGGAGACGAAGCTCTGCCCCGGGAAAGCCGGTGAGCACCATGCTGCCCAGGTCGATCCGTGGCGGATCATCCTCTGTGTCGGCGTCCAGGTCGACCTCGTCTATGTCGAACGGGCCCTCGGTGCGCCAGTCCTTGCTGTCAAGGGCCTCGAGATCGAGCTCGGCTGCGGTTTGGGCGGGTGCGCCGGTGGCTTCTCCGGATGCTGGCTGCTCTTCCTCGCCCGGACTAGGGTCTGAGGTTGCGGCTGCCCGGGCTGTCGAGGAGTTACCTTCGTCCGCGGCATCGCTGAGCTCGTCTTGAGTGGTGTCGGCTTGCGCTCCGCGGTCGTCGCGATTCCTGCCTCGTCGAAAGATCATGACCACTCCAGCGTGATCACCGCGGCCGGACTCATGCTTCTTGCTGCTCCTGTGCGTGATGGGCCGTGACTAGAATGCCACCGGTCGAACCGTAACCTCCCGTGCCGCGGACTGATTCCGGCAGCCGCTCGACGACGGCGAAGGCCGCGCGGGTTACTGGCTGGATGACCAACTGGGCAATGCGGTCGCCGCGGGAGAACCGCACCGGCCGCGAGGAATCGTGATTGATCAGGCAGACCTTCACCTCGCCTCTATAGCCGGCGTCGATGGTGCCCGGTGCGTTCACGATGCCGATTCCGAATTGTGCGGCGAGGCCCGAGCGCGGATGCACAAAGGCGGCGTAACCCTCCGGCAGGGCGATGGCCAGACCGGTACCCACGACACGGCGCTCGCCCGGCTCCAACACGAAGTCCTCGGTGGACCGAAGATCGGCGGCCGCGTCACCAGGCTGCGCGTAGCTCGGTGGCTCCAGGTTGGGGTCGAGTCGCCGCACCTGCACCTCCACCTGATCCACTCGAACAGCCTAGTGGAGACTGCCCCTGGCCGAGATCGCCGCCGACAGCGCTGACGCGAGCTGCCGAGGGTGTCGCGTGGACACCAGCCAGTACGGCACCGGATCGTCGGGATCGTTCAGTGTGATCTCCACCGCGCCAGCGATGTAGGGCCGGACGACGAGAAAGGCACGCGCATCGGCGCCTGGCCCGGTCCGGTGACTGGCCGCCGCCTTGTCCAGCGGTATCGCGCCGCGGAGGTATGCCAGGTCGATTCGCGCCCGACCGACGGTAAGCTCGCTCGAATCCACCATGATCGTGACCGATGCTGCAGCGAAGATCCCGCCAGCCACGATCATTGCCGCCAGGCCGGTGGCTACGCCCCAGATAAGCCCCCGGTACCAACCGACAGCGACCAGGACAGATAACGCAAAAAGCGCTCCAAGAAGCCACCATGCCACCGGCACCGTCAACCGCTCCCGGTAGATCACGACGCCAACCTAGCGGCACGAGGGTGACCACTAGGATGGCCAGCACACCTGGGACGCCCGCCGGAACCTACAGGAGAGATCACCGCCATGGGACCCTCGCAGAAGCTCATCTGGAAGCTCTACGCCGGCGTGCTCGGCGCAGTCACGAGCTTAGCTGCCCTGAAGCTGGTCACGCTGGGGTGGAAGACCGTAACCGGCAACGAACCACCCTCTCCGACCGATCCACGGACCCCGCTGAGCCAGGCCATGGGCTGGGCGCTGGCCAGTGCAATTGGTGTGCGCGTCACGCAGATCGTGACCCAGCGATTCGCCGCACGACGGTGGTCCGACCAGATGGGCACTGCAGCGCCGGAGCGGCGGGGAAAGCTCAGGATTACCATCTAGCTGGTTTGTGCGGATCTATCACCAGGGGTGGCCATCCGCCACCTGTGGAATTGTTTCAGCTCCGGCCAACGGTCATCCTGCGCAGTCGTAACAGTAAGCATCGCCGTTCGGGCGTTCTTCAGCGATCTGACTGCGGTGCCGCACCAGGAAGCAGCCAGCGCAGGTGAATTCGTCCGATTGCCGGGGCAGCACTCGTACGGTCAGCTCCTCGTGGCTGAGGTCGGCTCCTGGTAACTCGAAGGCTTCGGCAGCCTCCGCTTCGTCTTCGTCAACTTTTCCGGAGTTCTTATCGTTACGGCGGGTCTTGAGCTCTTCGATGCTGTCTTCGTGAAGTTCTTCGTCGGTCTTGCGTGGGGCGTCGTAATCGGTCGCCATCTTTCCCTTCCCGGGGTCTGGGCCCTATGTGTTCTGTCGAACCCGAGCGCATGCATATCACAACTGGCGTGAATCGCCAGCCGAGGTCCGCTGCGCCCGCTATAACGCTGTCTGGCGCTCGAAATTCCCCGCTCAGTGTTCGGAATCGACCGGCGCCGCAGCACCTCATCAGACGGGTGGAGGCAGCCGTGAACCGCGCACTGCCTGACCATCAATTCGGCCGGTGTGACACCTTCGCCGGTGCCGCTGAGCACAAGGTTGGCCGGTTGGGATCGGAAGGATTGAGGCAGCAGTCAATCTGGCAGGCGAACCAGCCTGGTTCGCCACCGGGGATCACTGAGGGGACCGTGGTCTCGTCCCTCTTCGCCGCGGCTCGCTCCAGGATGAGGTCGACCAGCGCGGAGACGAAGGCGGGGTGCGTGCCGGCCGTCGCTGCTCGCGCGAGCCGCACCCCACGGTCGGAAGCAGTCCTGGCCGCCTCGGTATCCAAGTCGAAGATCACCTCCATGTGGTCGGAGACGAAGCCGATCGGCACCAGCACCACGCTGGAGGTTCCGGCTCCGGCGAGCGTCGCGAGTCTGTCGTTGACATCAGGTTCCAGCCATTGCTGCTGTGGCGGACCCGACCTTGAGCAATAGACCAGCTCGTAGTTGTACGGCCGTCCGCGACGCTCCGTCACCTGCCGAGTCACCTCGGCGGCGACGGCCATATGCCAGTCGACGTACGCGCCGTGCGGGCTGCGCGGTTGTGGCCCAGCCGCGGAAGCCATGGAGACCGGAATGGAGTGAGTGACGAAGAGCAGGCGAGCGCCCTCCGCGTCGTCACCCAGCCCATCGAGCGCCTTGACCGTGGCATCGACGGACGCGGTGACGAATCCCGGATGGGTCGCGTAGTGCCGGATCCGGTCGACTTCCACGTCAAGCCCGCGAGCGGCGTCGTAGAGGTTCTCCCGGTATTGGCGACATGAAGAGTACGAGGGATAGGCGCTGGTAACCACGGCCAGGATCCGCCGGTGGCCAGCGGAGGCGAGCTCGGTGAAGGCATCGCGCAGGAAGGGGGTCCAGTTGCGATTGCCCCAATAGAGCGGTGCGGCGATGCCACGAGTGTCCAGTTCCGCACGAAGCGCGGCGAGCAGCCAGCGGCACTGATCATTGATCGGGCTCCGGCCGCCGAAGCGGAAGTAGTGCTCGCCGACCTCCGCGAGCCGTTCTCGAGGGATCCCACGCCCGCGGGTGACGTTCTCGAGGAAGGGCAGCACGTCCTCCGGAGCCTCGGGTCCGCCGAAGGAGACGAGCAGGATGGCGTCGTAGGGGTCGAGTTGCCCTGGATCGGACGACAAGCGGTCTTCCACGCTGGTCATTCTCCGGTCTCGCGCGCGCAGATGCGCCAATCGTCAATGGAAACGGATGGACCTCGATCGCCAGCCGTCACCCCATGGATCGGCCACGCCAATCTGGCGAGCCGTCCCGTCGCCGTTTTCAGAGTTGGCCGAGGTAGCGGTCGAGTTCGGCGCCCGCGTCGGCCGACTCAAAACCGGTGGCGGTGATCTTGTCCAGGTTGAGCAGGCTGTGACGCGGACGCGGGGCCAGGTTCTTGCCCGACGCGTACTCCTCGGTCGTCACGTTCGTGATCGCTGACGCAGGCCGGCCACGGGCGACGAACACTCGGCGTGCGATGTCCGCCCAGGTCATCGACTGGCCGGCGTTACTGACGTTGTAGGTGCCGTACGGTGCGCGAGCGTTGAGGAGGTGCCTGATCGCCCGCGTGAGCTCGTTGGTGAACGTCAGTCTGCCATGTTGATCATGGACGACGCTGGGCTGCACACCCCGGTCGGCCAACGACGCCATCGTCCGGACGAAGTTGGCGCCGTCGCCGATCACCCAGCTGCTGCGGACGACGAAGTGCGCGGGCACCAAGCCGACGAGGGAATCGCCGGCTGCCTTGGTCTGCCCGTAAACCCCGAGCGGGGAGAACGACTCGGCTTCGTCGTGGATCTCCACCGAACCGTCGAAGACGTAATCGGATGAGACGTGCACCAGGGTGCAGCGATGCTCGCGGGCGGCGGCCGCCAGTGCCGCCACGGCATGCACGTTCACGGCCCAGGCGGAGCGCCTGCCCGAGTCGGTCTCGGCCGCGTCGACCTTGGTGTAGGCAGCGGCGTTGATCACGGTGTCGTAAGGGCTGAAGTCGAATTCCGCCACAGCGTCAGCGGTACTCAGATCGAGCTCCTCGCGGGTGGCGGTGTCGGCATCCGGGAAGGCCGCGACCAAAGCTCGACCGAGCTGTCCGTTCGCGCCGAGGATCAGTTGCTTCCGCGGCGCCATCGGCGTTACCGCTGACAACCGTGGATGAGCTCTGTCTGCCGGTGAAAGCTCCGCCTGCGCGAGTGGAATTGGCCACCTGATCGCCAGGTCGTCGTCGGCCAGGTTGACGAAGGTGTACGAGTCTCGGGCCGCCGCGCTCCAATGGTCATTGACCAGATAAGAATAGGCGGTGCCATCCGCCAATGTCTGAAAGGCGTTGCCCACTCCGCGGGGCACGAAGACCGCCGTCTCTGGGCCCATCTCCACGGTGAAGCTCCGACCGAACCCGTCGCCGGGCCGCAGATCGACCCAGGCGCCGAAAATCCGGCCCGCCGCCAGAGACACCAGCTTGTCCCACGGCTCGGCATGGATCCCTCGAGTAGCGCCAGCGGAGGTGTTGAACGACACGTTGTTCTGCACCGGTGCAAAGTCCGGCAGCCCTAGATCGACCATTTTGCGGCGCTGCCAGTTCTCCTTGAACCAGCCGCGGTTGTCACCGCGAACGTCGAGCGAGATCACCAACAGGCCGGGGATCGGCGTCGTCGCGATGGAGAGGTCGCTCATGGTGACTACTGGCCCTGACGAGCGTAAGCGGCTTCGGTCGCCGCTTTCTGCGGCCGCCACCACGCGACGTTGCGCCGGTACCAGTCGATGGTCTGCGCCAGCCCGTCCTCGAAGTCGGCATAGGTCGGCCGCCAACCCAGTTCATTGCGAAGCTTCGTCGAATCGATCGCGTAGCGCAGATCATGTCCCACCCGATCAGTCACCAGATCGTACGCGTCGCAGGGCCGGCCGAGCAGCTCCAAGATCGTCTCGACCACTTGGCGGTTGTTCCGCTCGCCATCCGCGCCGATCAGGTAGGTCTCGCCGATCCGTCCCTGATTCAAGATCAACAGTACCGCGGAGCTGTGATCATCAGTGTGGATCCAGTCCCGGACGTTGAGTCCGGCCCCGTAGAGCTTCGGGCGGCCGCCGTCGAGGATGTTGGTGATCTGGCGAGGAATGAACTTCTCGACATGCTGGTACGGGCCGTAATTGTTGGAGCAGTTACTGATGGTGGCTTGCACACCGAAGGAACGCACCCAGGCCCGAACCAGCAGGTCGGATCCGCCCTTCGTCGACGAATACGGGCTCGACGGGTTGTAGGGGCTGGTCTCGGTAAACCGGCGCGGATCGTCCAGTTCCAGGTCGCCATATACCTCGTCGGTCGAGATGTGGTGGTAGCGGGTCTTGTGCTTGCGGACCGCCTCCAGCAGCGTGTACGTGCCGACCAGGTTGGTCGCGATAAAAGGCAATGGGTCGCGCAGCGAATTGTCGTTGTGCGACTCCGCCGCGAAGTGAATGACCGCGTCATGATCGGCGACCAGCCGATCAACCAGATCCGAGTCGCAGATATCGCCCAGCACGAAAGTGAACCGATTCCCCGGCAAACCGCTCAACGACGCCCGGTTTCCGGCGTACGTGAGCTTGTCGAGCACGGTCACCGTGGCGTCGGTGTGCCGGAGGACGTAGTGCACGAAGTTGGAGCCGATGAAGCCAGCACCGCCGGTCACCAGGTATGTGGCCACGACCGGTCATACTAAAGCCTCGTGCGAGGCATCATCCTGGCCGGCGGCTCAGGCACGCGGCTCCATCCGGTCACGCTTGGCATCAGCAAGCAGCTGGTGCCTGTCTACGACAAGCCGATGATCTACTACCCGCTGTCGACGTTGATCTTCTCCGGCATCAACGAGGTGCTGGTGATCACGACCCCACAAGACGCGCCGGCCTTCCGGCGATTGCTCGGTGACGGATCGCAGTTCGGCATCTCGATCCGCTACGCAGAACAGCCCGAGCCCCGTGGGCTGGCGCAGGCGTTTGTGATCGGCGCGCAGTTCATCGGTGCCGAGAAGGTGGCGCTTGTTCTGGGCGACAACATCTTCTATGGCCAGGGGCTCGGTACGCAGCTACGCGACTTTGCCGACGTTGACGGCGGAGCAGTCTTCGCCTATTGGGTCGCTGAACCGAGTGCCTACGGGGTTGTCGAGTTCGATTCCGCGGGCCAGGCGATCTCTCTGGAGGAGAAGCCGGCTAGACCCAAGTCGAGCTACGCCGTTCCGGGACTGTACTTCTACGACAACGAGGTGATTGAGATCGCTCGCAGCCTGCAGCCATCTGCCCGGGGCGAATACGAGATCACCGACGTGAATCGGCACTACCTCGATCGAGGAAGGCTCCTCGTCGGCGTCCTACCCCGAGGCACGGCATGGCTCGACACGGGGACTTTTGACTCGCTCAACGACGCCAGCAACTTCGTCCGCACCCTCGAAGCGCGCCAAGGTCTGAAGGTCGGCGCCCCGGAGGAAGCAGCCTGGCGGCAGGGCTTCCTCAGCGACGACGAGTTTCGCCAGCGCGCGACGGCGCTCGCTAAGTCGGGCTACAGCAGGTACCTGCTGACCCTGCTGGACGCCAACCAGTAGCGACGAGCCGCGAGGATCACGGCCGCTTCAGCCCTGCAACCGCTGGTGGCCCGTGCGAGGTCTAAGTGCGCCTGCCGCGCCGGGCCTTCAGGTAGTCCGCTACGACGTACTCCCCCAGCCGCCCGATGTCGGGTGTGAAGACCCGGCCGCCCGCTCGCCGCGCCAAGGCGTCGACGAAGCGAGCCAAGCCCGGGTCCTCGCCGAGAATGAACGTGTTGATGGTGGCGCCGCAGCGGACTAGCTCGTCGACCTGCGCGATGGTCGCCCGTACGGTCTCCGGAGCGGTCGGCCAGTGGAAGAACGGCTGGTTTCCGCCGATCAGATGGGCGGTCGGCTCCCCGTCGGTGACGATGAGCACCACCCGTTCGGCGTCGGGATGGCGACGCAGGTGCCGGCTCGCGAGCAGCAGTGCATGCTGCAGATTCGTGCCTTGGATCCATTCGGGCTCCGCCTCCGCCAGTTGCACGGCGGAGAGCTGGCGGGCGGTGCGGTGAAAGCCGATCACCTGCAGGGCATCGTGACGGAAACGCGTCTCGATGAGGTGGTGGAGCGCGAGCGCAGTCTGCTTCATGGGTCCCCAGCGCCCATCCTGGACCATCGAGAACGACAGATCGACGCAGAGCGCCACGGCGGCGCTCGTCCGTCGCTCTGTCTCGGTGACCTCGAAGTCCTCGACCTGGAGGTGAACGCGGGCCGAGGCTGAGACCCCACCGGGAGCGCGGGCTGAGCCCGTCGAACCGTCGCGGACGTGGGCTGAGGAAGTAGTCGCACCGAGGGTTCGTGCCGAGCCTGTCGAAGTCCCGCCAAGGGTGTGCGGTGCGCTTGTCGGAGCACCGATCAGCCGTTCCACAGGCTCAGGGTGCGTCGTCAGCCCGCTGCGGCGCAGCGCGTTGCCGACCGTCCGAGGCGCGTCGATCGGTAGCTCGTCGCCGAAGACCCAGGCCCGGCTCAGTCCGGTCGGCTCGTCCGCGGCGCCGGTGCGGTGATCATCGTGATCACCATGCCCGTTGGCGGCCAGCTGAACGAACACCCGCCGAAGAGCCGTTTGACCCAACCGGCGGACCGCCCGGGGGGTCAGGCGTAAGCCGTCGTCACCCCTGGTCAGGTAGCCCTGTTGTTCCAATTCGCGTTCGAGATCGCGTAGGGCCTGCACGTCGCGGGCGGCTTCGGATCCGAGCCGCCGTTCCAGCATGTCGACGTCGACATCGTCCAGGCTGCCACCGGCGTCAGTCTGCGATAGCTGCGCCTCCAGAGCCTCCAGATCGGCGAGTTCCGCGACTGCTTCGACAGCGCCGCTGTAGCTGAGTGGCTCACCGTCGGGCCGCATCCGCGCGGGCGTGGAGCGATCCAGCCCGGGTCGCAGGGCACGAAGGTTGTCGGCGAGCTGCGCCATTTCGGACGCCAGGTCCGCATCGGCCATCGCCTGACTCATCAGCTGGCCCAGCTGCTGGCGCTGCTCCGGAGTGAGCGAGGACAGCATCCGCTGGGCGGCCGCCTGCCGGCGGGCCAGCGCGTCGATCAACTCCTCCACATTCTCGGGTTGTTCGGGAAAGAATTCGCCGTGCTTGGCCATGAAGTCGGCGAATTGATCGGTCGTGTCTTCCTGGCGGGCATGAGCGGCGAGCAGCGAGTTGAGGTCAGCGAGCATGTCTTTGACCCGCTGCATCGCCTCCCCGTCAGGCGATTCCAAGGCCGATTTCATACCTGCGAACTGCGCGTCGAGCACCTCTCGTCGGAGCATCTCCTGGATGGAGTCGTAGATGGCGCGGGCTTCGTCGGATCGCCAGTCGTAATCGGACAGTGCTCGTACCGCCCCCGCCACATCGTCGGGCAGCGTCGCGAGCTCCATCTCGGCCAGTCGGGCCTGATCGTCGGCGGCCGCTGCCAGCGCTTCCCGTTCGGCGGACAAAGCCTGATCCAGTGCTGCCCGCACCTGATCGAGGGTGCCGCCCAGATCGCCTCGGCGCCGCGCCTGGGCCCGCATCCGGCGGATTCGCTCTAGGAGCCGGTCCAAGCCGCCTCGATTGTCGATGCCGCTGCGGAGTAGCTCGTGCAACGCATCGCGCACCGAGCCCGCCGACAGCACATCCTCACCGATCCGGTCGATCGCAGCCCGAACGTCGTATGGCGCAGCGAGCGGGTCTGGACCACCGGCCCACGGACCGTACCGGAATCGGCCGTGCGGGTCGCGCCGTTCCCGATCGTCTCGCGCCTGGTCACCAGCCATGATCAACTCGAGTCATGATCACGACGCCCCGTAGACCGTACGACCGTCGACGTTCGCTTTGTCGAGCCGCCGGGTGAGATGCAGGCCCTCGAGGGTGAACTCGGCGGCCGCCGCTACTTGGCCCCGACTCGCCCCGTCGTCATAGCCCAGCCGGCTCAACACCTTGAACAAGCCGGGGACGCTGCCGAGCTGGCCGAGCACATCCGCTGCCGCCACCAGCTCCCCGGTTTCCACCACGGCTCCGTCGGAGAACACTGCCGTGAAGCCGGACAGATCAAGACCTGCGAGCCGATCCTTGTAGGTAGCAGCCGTGGCCAAGCGAAGTAGATGATCAAGAACGGCTCGCTCCCGGCCCTCCTCCCCCATCTCGAACTCCACCTTCCCTAGCAGCGTGGGCAGGACCGGCGCGACATCGCAGATCCGCGCAACCGGCTCCGGGTCAGCGGTGCGGGCTGACCGACGCAACGCCGAGGCTGCAACGGACTCCGCCGCCGCGATGGTGAACCGAGCCGACACGCCCGAGCGTTGGTCGACCGACGCGGACTCGCGCAGATTGCGGGTGAATCGTGCGAGAACCTCCAGCAGGTGGTCACCGACCTCGGCGGTGAGATGCGCTTCTTGACGCAGCAGCGCAAGTTCGTCGGGCAGATCGGTGAGGTAGTGCGTCCGGATCTCCGCCCCGAATCGGTCCTTCAGCGGGGTGATGATGCGGCCCCGGTTGGTGTAATCCTCCGGATTCGCCGTAGCGATCAAGAACACATCGAGCGGCAGCCGGATCGAGTACCCGCGCACCTGGATATCACGTTCCTCGAGCACGTTGAACAGCGCCACCTGGATACGCTCGGCGAGGTCGGGAAGCTCGTTCAGTCCGAAGACGCCCCGATTGGCTCGCGGCACCAGCCCGTAGTGCACCGTCTCCGGATCGCCGAGCGTGCGACCCTGGGCGACTTTGATCGGATCGACGTCCCCAATCAGATCACCGACCGAGGTGTCGGGCGTGGCCAGCTTCTCGGTGTATCGGTCGTCACGGTGGCGCCAGCTGATCGGCAGATCATCGCCGGCCTCCGCGGCAAGGGCTCGGCAGCGCACGCAGACCGGCGCCATCGGTTCGTCATGGATCTCACAGCCCGCAACCTCCGGAATCCACTCGTCAAGCAAGCCCGCGACCGTACGCATGACCCGGGTCTTGCCCTGGCCGCGCTCCCCAAGCAACACCAGGTCGTGCCCGGCCAGCAACGCCGCTTCCAGTTCCGGCAGCACCGTGTCGTCGAACCCGACGATCCCAGGAAATGCCGTCTGGCCCGCACGTAGGCGAGCCAGAACGTTCGACTGCAGCTCCGTTTTGACGCTACGCGGGGCATATCCAGCGGCTCGAAGCTGGCCGAGTGTGGCCGGGCTCGGGTGTCGTGGCTGTGTCATGCACCGACACTACGCGGCGAAGTTCGTCGGATGAGAGGTCGCGCCGCCTCTGTGCGCCTACCGCTCCCGGACTGTGTAGGCGGGTAGGTTGGGAAAAGGATCACCACACGAGGAGCCGCCCCGACCGATGCGCATCGCGCGACTGGTGGGACTGAGCCAGGACGGCAAGTCCCTGATTGTGGCCACCGAGAGCGGTGAAGAACTGGCAGTGGCGGTGGACGAGCGGTTGCGCGCAGCATTGCGGGGTGACCGGCCGCGACTCGGACAACTGGAGATCGAGATGGAAAGCTCACTAAGCCCTCGAGACATCCAAACGCGGATCCGGGCCGGCAGCACGCTCGAGGACGTGGCCAAGGTGGCGGGTCTTCCGTTGGATCGGGTGGAACGCTTCGCAGCTCCCGTGCTGGCCGAACGCGAGCACATGGCGCGCCTGGCGATGGCGTCCTCAGTGCGCCGCCGAGGAGAAACGTCCGGTCATCGGAGCCTGCGACTGGCTGTCACAGAGCGACTCGGGGCTCGCGGGGTTGACCTCGAGACCGTGGCCTGGGACTCCTACCGGCTTTCGGACGGACGCTGGACGGTCACGGCCGACTATCGCTCTGGTGAAACGAGCCGGCACGCCACGTTCACCTTCGATGCCTCGGGGCGATTTTCGATAGCCGAGGACGACGAAGCTCGCTGGTTGCTCGGCGAGCACTCGGCCCACCAGCGGCCGTCACCTGGTCGGCGCCGCCCGGTGACGGCTGAGTCGTCAGATGAGGCGGAGGACACGGAGCCGACCTTGGACCTGAGCGACGATCTCGCTCTGGTCCGTGCCATCCGTGAACCGCAGGTGCCGATCCAGCCGCATCTCGCGGCGGTCCGTGATCTACGTCCGGACGCCGACCTGGACGACGATGATGGGCCGGCCGACATGGCGTACGACGAGCAGCCTGAGGAAGCGGTCAACGAGGCAGCGCAGTCGATGCAAAGCTCCGGGCTGACCGACGCCATCGCGGTTCCGGACACGTCCAATCTGGGCTGGGAGCCGGCGATCGTGGTGAACTATCCGGTAGAACCCAGCTTGCTCGACGAGACCGATAACGCCGACGACATCGAGCCTGTGGCCGCGGTGCGAACCGGCGAGCCTGGGCCGCCCGAGCCGGATCTGCCGACCGATGAATACGGCGCCGAAGTGCCGCAACGTGCAGACCGGAACCCGGTCACCGGCGTCGGCGTCGAACCAACCGATGTGCTTCACTCGCCTGCCGTCCATCATCATCATCATCATCACCTTCGTGGCACCGACGAACCGGGCAAACCTGATCCGCCGACCGGCATCGAGGACCGGACCGACGAGGCCAAGGAGTTCGTCGAGGAGGCGCTGGCCAAGGAGTCACACGCCGAAGATTTGGTGGACAAGCCGGTCAAAAAGAAGCGGGCATCCGTCCCCAGCTGGGATGAAATCATGTTCGGCGGTCCCAGGCGCGGCTGAGGCGAACAGCCGAAACCGCATCAGTCGCAGAAAAGTGGAACAGTCATCTCGGCCGGAGTCAACGACCCGTGCATCCCGATCAGGGTCAGTTCTCGCGGGAATTGCCGGGTCATCACCGCGTGGTCATCGCGCAGGGCGACCAGGACGTGCCCGTAGCGCTCGCGCAGCACGTCATCGACTGGCCCAAACCATCCCTCCTCGATCGCTTCGTCCCTAGTCCGCACCCAGGCTCGATCGCCCAGTTCATCGCGCCACCGAGCCGCGACCCGTCTCGGATCGTCAGCATCGACGTAGACCTGTCGGAAGCGGCTCTCCCCCGCCAACGCGGACACCCCCGCCATCAGGGCCGGGTGGTCCTCGGCGATGACCTGGTGATCGTGGGGCACATCGACCATTCCGTGGTCACCCGTGATGATCAACCGCACGTCGTCGGGCAGAGCGGCGCGAAGCCGTTCACACATCCGGTCAATGCGGACCAAATGGTCACGCCAGGCCGGTGACCGGCAGCCATCGACGTGGCCACAGTGATCGAGTTCGCGCTCGTAGGCATAGACCAAGCTTCGGTTACCTCGTCGGGCAGCCGCGGCCACGAGCGCGATGCGCTGATCTTCGTCTGCTTCCTCTCGGAATCCGATGAAAGTCGCACCTCGTAACGCAGCTACGGTGAGTCCGGTTCCCGAGAAACGTTGCAGGGCCACAGAACTCACAGCGACGCCGGCTGCCACAGCTCGCTCGAAGACCGTCGGCTTGGGCTGGTAAACGTGAGGCGGCACCCTCGACTCCCAGGTGAGTGCGTTCAAGATCTCGCCGGTCTCCGGTACCCGGGAGGTGTAGCCAACCAAGCCGTGCATGCCCGGCGGCAGCCCGGTGCCTAGGCTGCCCAGGCTGGTCGCAGTCGTGCTGGGCACGCCAGCCGTCACCGGGCGTGCGTCGCCGAGCAACGACCCCAAATAGGGCACCTGCCGAACCGCACCGCGCACCAAGTGCCAACCCAAGCCATCGACCATAGCCACCACGTAGCGGTCGCTGGACGGCAACCCGAGCCGATCGTCGTAGTCCGGCAAGCCCAGATGCGCGCCTATGGCTGGCATCAGGTCAGCCAGCGTCGAAGACCCGTAGGACGGGAGGACCATCGGTGCCAGAGCCGACGCGGGCTCTGACACCGCTGGTTGTGTCATACCGCAGCCGCGCGCTGCAACGCCGTAGCGAAGGAGACCAAGCGGGCCACCCGATCGCGGCCGTCGGCCGCGGCGCTCATCCGTACGGTCAGGTCATCACCGACCAGCGTGCCGGTGTAGCCGTGGTCGGCCTCGCATTGAGGATCGCTGCAACTCGCCGGTTCGAGGTCTACCCGACGGACGGCACCCCAACCGACTGACAACCACGTCTCGGTGACGTCGGCCGATCCCATCCGATATTCCGCGGGCCGCGCGACGACCCGGGTTAGCACGACCGAGTTGATCGTTGGGAGCAGTACCGACTCGGTCGACGCTGCCGCGAACGTACCCTCCATCGGAGGTTCGGCCGGGTGGTCGTCGGTGTGACCGACGATCAGCCGGCTGGGAGTGAGCGCCAGGATCGTGACATGCCGGTGAATTTCGTCCCGGTCGAATGTGGGCTCATGATGGACAACGAAGTCCACAAGCTCCTCGTCGCCGACGGACTCCATGATCGTGTCCTCGACCAGCTCCGGGAAGTACCCGCACGCGTCGATCTCCGCCCGCAACTCGCGCCTCGTCGATCCCAGCCTCATGAAGGCATCTTATTGTGCTGGTCGCACTCTCCGGCGCCCTTGAGCTTCCCCTCTTCCTCTCTCCTGGCAGCAGCGCGTGGGCGTGTTACAGCGTTCTCGTCAAGGGGTCGCGGCGGTCCGCTGTGGGAGCGATGAAGGCACGGGCACCAAGGACGGAGACTCCCTGACGCGCCGCCAGGCACGGCTTCAGGGTGAGGGACGCAAGCTGCGGCAGATCATCCGCGAGCTGCGCGACGCGGTGCAGGAGATTCTCGATAGCTTCGATGTCCACTCCAGGACGGCCATTCTGGCCGAAGAGTGTCGGGGCGGCACGAAGATCCCGCACCATGGCTGCTGCGTCGACTGTGGTGAGTGGCGGCACGCGGTAGACCGTGTCACCCAGCAGCTCGCTGGGAATGCCGTCCAAGCCCAGAGAGATGATGGGCCCGAAGGCGGCGTCTTCTCGGCTGGTGATCACCAAAGCGACACCTGGCGGCGCCATTGCCTGCACCAACGGTTCGGCCGCTGATGGCCCCTCCTGATCGTCGAATCCAAGCCCCCGGACCAACAGGGTCAGGTCGTTCCACGCCTCAGCCATCTCATCCGGTCGGTCAAGGTTGCGCCGAACGCTGGCCAGATCCGGGCGCCCACGTACGGCATCGGCGGTCGCTTTCAGCACGACGTTCCAGCCGAGCCGCTCCGCCACCTCCACGGCCTGGTCGAGGTTGTCCACCCGGTATCGCGGTATCAGCTCGATCCCGTACGCGCTGAGCAGATCGCTGGTCTCGGCATCGGTCAATTCACGGCCGTCCCGCTGCCGGGTCAAGATGCCATTCACCAGGCGCCTCGCCCGATCCGTGTCGTTGTCGAGCATGGGCACGGCACCCGGATCGCGTTGCCGCCAATGGGCGTAGGCACTGACCGCGGCTAAGGCATGGATCGCGCTGGCCGGCCCGTCGAAGCTTGGCAGACCTCCCCAGGTGTCCGGTTCCCAGTCGACCTCTGGTGCCGCGCGAAAGCCGAGCAGGGCCCCGATCACGGGCTTGGTTGCGGTCGCCGCAATCTCAGCCAGGACGTCGTGGACCGCATCGGTGCCGCCATCGAAGACCCGGACGATCGCGCAAACGACCGAATCAGAGTCTCCGGCGATAACCTGGCGCACGGCTCGGGCCACATCCGGTGCGGTCACGTCAGGCGGCAGCAGGACCGGCTCGGTGTCGGTCACCAGACCAGCGCCCCGGACGGTGGCCAGCATCTGCTGCGCCAGCCCACTCGAGTTGGTCACCAGGCCCACGCGAGGGCCAGCTGGCAGCGGCTGCCTCGCGGCGATCTTGGCGACGTCGAACATCGCGGACCGCTGGTGCACTACCATCACGCCGGCCTGCCTGAACAGTGCGTCCACGGCGACATCTGGGGAGTGGCCCAAGCCACCCCGATCGCCGACGTGAGAACCCCAGCTGATGCTGCCGGGGGCGAAGACGACCACGGGTTTGCGTCGCGCCAGGCGGCGCGCAAGTCGCGAGAACTTGCGCGGGTTGCCGATCGAGTCCAAGGACAGCAGGCAGACTCGGGTGTCGTCGTCATCCTCCCAGTACTGGATCACGTCGTTGGCCGTGACGTCGGCATAGTCACCGGTGCTGACGAACGAGGACAAGCCGATCTGCTGTTCCACCGCATGGTTCAGCTGCGCGATGCCGACGGCGGCAGACTGACAGAACAGGCCGACGCCACCGCTACGCGGCATGGGCCCGGGAGTGGCGTTCAAACTGGTCTCGACATGGGTGTTGACCAGCCCCAGCGCGTCGGGTCCGAGTGCTCGGATACCGTACGCGCGAGCCAGGTTGACCAGCGCCAGCCTGTCCCCAGCTTTGACCTGACTGCCAGTGAGCAGAACCAGGCCGTGCGCCCCTTTGTGCGCCGCCTCAATCACGACGTCACCGAGTTGCTCGCTTTCCACGAAGACGAGCGCGAGATCGATCTGGCCGTTGACTTCGGCAATTGACGGGGCGGTCTGAACTCCGCGGATTTGTGATCCGTCTGAGCTGATGCCGATCAATTCTCCGCGGAATCCGCCACCGAGCACTGAATTGACGATGCGCTGGACGATGGCTTGCGGGCCATAGACCGCCACTCGATGAGGTGTCAGCAGCCGGTGCACCGACGCGCTCTCGGCACGATGTTCACGGCGCTCCATAACGCCGACCGAGGTGTTCGTGGGCAGGATGGGGAACTCCACGGCAAGGACGCCGTCCTGGATCCCCTTCGACACCCGGTATCCGGCCTCGGCGAAAATCTGAGCCATCCGCCGATTTTGGGGCAGGACTTCGGCGACGAAGCGGTTGATCCCCCGCTCCCGAGCCGCCTCGGCAAGATGCTCGAGCAGCAGCTGCGCGATCCCCCGACCCTGGTGCGCGTCCTCCACCAGGAACGCGACTTCCGCCTCGTTGCCGTCGAGCCGGTCGTAGCGGCCGACGGCGATCATCTGATCACCAATGGTCACGATCAACGCGACCCGGTCGACATAGTCGACTTGAGTGAAACGGGCGACGTCGCGTTGGCTCAACTTCGGATACGGAGCAAAGAAACGCAGGTACTTCGACTCTGGCGACACGCGGTCGTAGAACTCGACGAGCATGTCCGCGTCAGAGGGCCGGATCGGCCGCAGGTGTGCAACGCCGCCGTCGGTCAGGACGACGTCGGCCTCCCATTCCACCGGGTAGCCAGGAGGATGAACGACCGTCTCAGCTGGCACCCGACTCAGACTACGCAGCGCAAGTTACGACTGGGCGACTACGACCAATAAGTCGGTTACGCAGTCGATGTGTGGTTGGCTGGGTCGGTGCCTGACTTCGTTGCCGCAGTCGATCAAGGCACGACCAGCACTCGGTGCATGATCTTCGATCATTCTGGTGCCGAGGTCGCCCGGCACCAGCTGGAGCACCGGCAGATACTGCCGCAGGCCGGCTGGGTGGAGCATGATCCGGTCGAGATCTGGGAGCGCACCCAGGACGTGATCTCGGCCGTCCTAAGCTCGGGCCCTCTCAGGGTCAGCGACCTTGCTGCACTGGGGATCACGAATCAGCGTGAAACCGCCGTTGTCTGGAACCGTCGGACCGGTCGGCCGTACGCCAATGCCATTGTCTGGCAAGACACCCGTACCGCCCCCATCGCGGCCGGTCTCGAGCGCGATGGGCGCGGTGACGTGATCAGGGAGCGCGCCGGGCTGCCACCAGCCACTTACTTCTCGGCCGCAAAGGTCCAGTGGCTGCTCGACAACGTCGAGGGCCTGCGCGCCGACGCGGAAGCAGGTAACGCGATCTTCGGCACGACCGACAGCTGGCTGCTCTGGAACCTCACGGGGGGCGTGGATGGTGGGAAGCATCTGACTGACGTGACCAACGCCAGCCGCACAATGCTGATGGATCTGGAGACTCTCGACTGGGACGATGAGTTGCTCTCCTTCTTCGGCATTCCTCGGCGGATGCTGCCCACCATCAAGCCGTCAGCGTCTCAGGACGGCTTCGGACAGACCACATCCGATAGCCCGCTGGGGGCGGAGCTCTCGATCACTGGCGTACTGGGCGACCAGCAGGCCGCGATGGTCGGCCAGGTCTGCCTTGCTGAGGGCGAGGCCAAGAACACGTACGGGACGGGCAACTTCCTGCTCCTCAACACCGGCGAGACCCTGGTGCGATCGGCGAACGGTTTGCTCACCACGGTGTGCTACCAATTCGCCGGGTCGGGCCCGGTGTACGCGCTGGAGGGCTCGATCGCCGTCACCGGATCCGCCGTTCAATGGCTGCGAGACCAGCTGAAGATCATTCGCGAGGTAGAGGAGATCGAAGCCTTGGCCAGCCAGGTGGACGACACCGGCGGCGCCTATTTCGTACCCGCCTTCTCCGGGCTCTTCGCGCCCTATTGGCGGGCCGACGCCCGGGGAGCCATCGTCGGGCTCTCCCGTTTCCACACGGGGGCGCACCTGGCGCGTGCCACGCTGGAGGCCATCTGCTACCAAACCCGCGACGTGGTTGAGGCTATGGAGAAGGACTCCCAGGTCAGCCTTTCCGTGTTGAAGGTCGACGGCGGGGTCACTGCGAACTCCCTGTGCATGCAACTGCAAGCCGACGTCCTGGGCGTCGACGTCAGCAAGCCGGTGGTTCCGGAAACGACCGCACTCGGCGCCGCCTATGCCGCCGGTCTTGCGATCGGCTTCTGGAACGACGTCGCCGAGCTGCGGCAGAACTGGCAGGAGGATCATCGGTGGAGCCCGCAGTGGACTGCGGCGGAACGAGAGGCCGGATACGCACGATGGCAACGAGCGGTTCAACGCACCCTGGATTGGGTGCCCGCCACATGAGTCTGGTGCTCGCGCCGACCGGAAGCCAACGATGCGCTCGGTGACCGCGCCACTGAGCCCGCAGGCGCGGGCCATGGCGCTGGAGGGACTTCGGCATACGGAGCTGGACGTTCTCATCATCGGGGCAGGAGTTACCGGTGCAGGATGCGCTCTGGATGCGGTGACACGCGGGTTGCGGGTCGGCCTGGTGGAAGCCCGCGACTTCGCCGCCGGCACGTCGAGCAGATCGACCAAGCTGTTTCACGGAGGCCTGCGGTATCTCGAACAACTGGACTTCTCGCTGGTGTTCGAGGCCCTCAAGGAAAGGGCACTAGCGCTGGACAAGCTCGCACCTCATCTGGCGAAACCTGTCCGCTTCCTCTATCCACTACGGCGGCCGGCGGTTGACCGCGGCTACGCCGGTCTAGGTATCGGCGTCTACGACGTGATGGGCGCGGGACGAGGAGTACCTCACCACCTGCGTCATCTCAGCCGTACCAAGACCCTTGAGATCTTCCCCTCCGCGCGCCGAGATGCGATCCGAGGTGCAATCAGCTTCTACGAGGGTCAGGTCGACGACGCGCGGCACACCTTGCTGCTGTCTCGCACCGCGGCACACTACGGAGCGCTGTGTGCCAGCAGTACGAGGGTGGTCGCATTTCTTAGAGATGGCGAGCGGGTCACCGGTGTGCGCGTACGTGACCTGGAGTCAGGCGACGAGTTTGACGTCCGGGCCCGGCAGACGATCAATGCAACCGGTGTCTGGATCGACGAGCTGCAGGAGATGCTCGGTGGTCGCAGCCAGTTTCGCATCCGCGCATCGAAGGGTATCCATCTCGTCGTGCCACGGAGCCGGATCAACTCCGCCGCCGGCCTCATTACTCGAACCGAGAAGAGTCTGCTGTTTCTCATTCCCTGGGGCCAACGGCACTGGATCATCGGGACGACCGACACTGACTGGCAGCTTGATCTGGCGCATCCCGCGGCCAGCGCAGCGGACATCGACTATCTGCTCGGGCATGTGAACGCTCTACTCGCCGATCCCCTGACCCGCGACGACGTGGTCGGTGTCTACGCCGGATTGCGTCCACTGCTCTCGGGTGAGTCCGACCCGACCTCCAAGCTGTCCCGAGAACACGCAGTCGCTCGCGCAACGCCCGGGATCATCACTGTCGCTGGCGGAAAGTACACCACCTACCGCATCATGGCGCGCGATGCCGTGGACGCCGCCGTACGGGGCCTCGGTGGCCATGTGCCAGCCTGCTGCACCGAAGACGTGCCGCTGCTCGGAGCCGACGGCTACGGCCCGCTCTGGAATGCCCGGGCCCTGCTGGCGGCGGAGTCGGCTTTGCCGGTCCAGCAGGTGGAGCGCCTGCTCAACCGCTATGGCTCGCTGCTGCTCGAGCTGCTGGAGTTGATCAAGAACGATCCAGCGCTCGGGTCGCCGATCAACGGTGCGGATGACTACCTCCGAGTCGAAGCCGTGTACGCGGCATCCCATGAGGGCGCTCTGCATCTGGACGACATCTTGGCCCGACGAACGCGCATCTCGATCGAGACCTGGGATCGCGGGGTGGAGGCTGCCGGCCACGTCGCCGCTTTGGTAGCTCCTGTCTTGGGCTGGGGTCCAGCCGACATTTCGCGCGAGATCGAGCATTATCGCCTCCGCGTCGCCGCCGAGCGTGAATCGCAGTACCAGCCGGATGATCTCTCCGCCGACTCGGCCCGGCTCGGGGCACCTGACGTCCGGATGGGCGGCCAGCATGCAGGAGAGTCGCGATAACCTTCGCCTGACGCCCACCATGGCGGAGGCGCGCTAACCTTCGCGTGCCGCCCACCACGGCGGAACCGCTGCCAGATTGTGCGACGCTACGTCCAGTGCGAAGGTGATCATGAACGACCAACCCGAACTCCTCCGCGACCTGGTCGCAACCTATCTGGCCGAACAGTGCCGGGTGCTGATCGGGGCCGAGCCGCAGCTACGCGCCGGTGAGCCTGTCGTCCACACCACCCGCGTTGCAGTCCGTCGCCTCCGAAGCACGCTGCGCACCTGTGCCGAGCTGTTCGACCCAAACCGGGTGGAAGAGCTGGAACCCGAGCTGGTTTGGTGGGCCGGCCTGCTTGGCGCCGTTCGTGATCTTGACATTCTGGCAGAGCGGATGTCGGCTCATCTCACCGAGCTGCCGGTCGAGTTCGTGCTGGGGCCGGTCGCCAATACGATCACCACCGAGATCGCCGCCCAGCGGAAAGTCCACTTCGACGAGGTGATTGCCGCCACGAACTCGGCCCGGTACCGGGCGTTGGTTATCGAACTTCACCGCTGGCAGAGCGCGCCACCCTTCACGGATGCAGCGGAGGCAGCAGCGAGCGAGATCGCGGAATATGTGGCACGGGCGGGCAAGAAGCTCGACAAGCGCGTCGAGGATGCCGCTGAGGCCTGCCGGAGCGGCGACCAACATGCCGATGAGCTGCTGCACCGGGCTCGTAAGGCCGGCAAGCGACACCGCTACGTCGCCGAGCTGGCGCAGCCGATCCTGGGATCTAAAGCGGAGAAGATGGTCGGCCGGCGGAAGAAGCTGCAGGACGTGCTCGGAGATCATCAGGACAGCCACGTCGCGGCTGAGTTTGTACGTGAACTAGGCGCCAGGGTCGGGATCCATGAAGGTCAGAACGGCTTCACTTACGGGGTGCTGCTCGGCATTGAGCGACAAAGACTGCAGCAGCTTAAAGAGGTTCTCGGCCGCTCCAAGCCGGGGAAAGCGGAAGCCGAGTTGATAGCACTCGCCAAGTCTTCGTACTGACCGCCGGCTCAGGATGGTCGTCCTGGTCGGGCGCGCCGGTCATCTCGCCGACCGGGACAACGGGCAGAATCGACATTGCCCACCGATTGAGGAGTTTCAGCCGCATGGCTCGCACGCCCCCGGCACCGCCCGACGACGATTTCACCGAACGCATCCTCGACATCGATGTCTCCTCAGAGATGCAGACCAGCTTCCTGGAATACGCGTATTCCGTCATCTACTCACGAGCCCTCCCCGATGCGCGTGACGGCCTGAAGCCGGTCCAACGCCGGATCCTCTACTCCATGGACGAGATGGGCGTCCGCCCTGACCGGGGACACGTGAAGTGTGCTCGAGTGGTGGGTGAAGTCATGGGCAAGTACCACCCGCACGGCGATGGAGCGATCTACGACGCGCTGGTCCGGACCGCCCAGCCGTGGACCATGCGGCTGCCGCTGATCGACGGGCACGGCAACTTCGGTTCGCCCGATGACGGCCCCGCAGCCATGCGCTACACCGAGTGCCGGATGGCCGCTGCCGCGCTTGCCATGACGGCCGGCCTCGACCAGGACACGGTCGACTTCAAGCCGAACTACGACGGCAAGGACGTCGAGCCGGTCGTCCTGCCTGCAGCTTTCCCCAACCTGCTGGTCAACGGAGCCAGCGGGATCGCCGTAGGCATGGCAACCAACTGCCCGCCGCACAATCTCGTCGAGGTCATTCAGGCGCTGCGACACCTGATCTCCCACCCCGACCTCGGAGTGGACGAGCTGATGCGCTTCATTCCGGGTCCCGACCTGCCGACCGGTGGCAAGATCATCGGGCTGGACGGCATTCGCGACGCTTACACCACCGGTCGAGGGTCGTTCCGGATCCGGGCCACAGCGCGGATAGAGCAGGTCCATCCACGGCGCAAGGGGATCGTGATCACCGAGTTGCCGTATCTGGTGGGACCCGAGCGGGTAATCGAGCAAATCAAGGCCGGCGTCAACGCTCGCCGCATCCAAGGCATCGCGGATGTCAAGGACCTGTCGGATCGTGCGAATGGCACTCGCCTGGTGATCGAAGTGAAGAACGGATTCAATCCCGAGGCGTTGCTGGAACAGCTCTACAAGGTGACGAAGATGGAGGACACCTTCGCGATCAACGCGGTCGCGCTGGTCGACGGGCAGCCAAGAACGCTGAACCTGCGCGATCTGCTCACCGTCTACCTCGAACATCGCTACGAGGTGACCCGGCGACGAACAGCGTTCGCTCGAAGTCGCGCTGCGGACCGGCTCCACCTGGTCGAAGGTCTTCTGGTAGCGATCCTGGACATCGACGACGTCATCGCAATCATTCGCTCATCAGACGAAGTCGCACAGGCACGCGAGCGCCTGATCGCCGCCTTCGACCTATCTGAGCTTCAAGCGAACTACATCCTGGACATGCCCCTGCGCCGGCTGACGAAGTTCAGCACCCTCGAGCTGGAATCGGAACGGGACCGGCTCCAGGTCGCCATCGCCGAGCTGACGGAGATCTTGGACAATCCCAACCAGCTCCGAGCGCTGGTCGGCAACGAGCTGGCAGAGACCGCCCAGCAGCATGGGACTCCGCGGGGCACGATCCTGCTCGCTGCCAGCGGCGTCGCAGCGACCGCCGCTGCCGCGCCGTTGGAAGTCGCGGACGAACCTTGCTGGATCCTCCTCTCCTCCGCGGGCCTTCTCGCCCGAACCGACCACGCCGATCCGCTGCCGGCCGGTGGGCCCCGGGCCAACCACGACGTCCTGACTTCCAGAATCGTTGCCACCGCTCGGGGCGAATGCGGCCTGGTGACCAGCGCCGGACGGCTGTTCAAGATCAGCGTTCTCGATCTGCCAACCGTTCCGGCCACGGCCCACGCCCCCAACCTGCAGGGCGGCACCCACGTCAGCGAGCTCATCACCCTGGACACCGGCGAACGGGTGCTGTGCCTCACCAGCTTGTCTCAGGACTCGCTGGGACTGGCGCTGGGCACTGCGGGCGGTGTCGTCAAGCGCGTCAATCCCGAGGTCCTCGGCCGCGATTCGTGGGAGGTGATAAGGCTCGAGCCCGGGGACAGGCTCGTGGGCGCCGTCGAGCTTCGCTCGATCGACAACGAGCTGGTCTTCGTGACCAATGACGCGCAGCTGCTGCGTTTTCCGGCGGCCTCGGTACGTCCCCAGGGACGCTCCGGCGGCGGGATGGCCGGCATCAAATTGGGGATCGGCGCCCGAGTGGTGTTCTTCGGAGCCGTTCCGGCAAGCGGATCGGTCCTCGTGACCGTGTCTGGCACGTCCCGGGCCCTGCCCGGCACCGACGCCGGATCAGTCAAGGTGACTCCCTTCGGGGAGTATCCGGGCAAAGGCCGAGGGACCGGCGGCGTACGCTGCCATCGATTCATCAAGGGCGAGGACGTGCTGCTGCTCGCCTGGGCGGGACCCGGACCAGCGGTGGCTGCCGCGGCGAGCGGCGGCCCGATACCGCTGCCCGACGCCGAGGGGCGGCGCGACGGCTCGGGCACTCCGGCCAGCCAACCGATCGCCGCCGTCGGTTCCGCGGCCGGCGGCTAGACGACCTGGAGGACACCATGACGGCGCAGGAAGCAGCCGGACCCGCTGCCGGGGATTTCGACGACCTACTCGCCAACAACCGCGAATTCGCCAAGCATTTCGATCAGCAAGGCTTCGACGGTGTCGCCCATGCCGGAGTGCTCATCGTGACCTGCATGGATTCCCGGATCGTGCCACTGGCGATGGTTGGCCTCACCTTCGGTGACGCCAAGATCATTCGAACCCCCGGCGGCCGGGTAACAACGTCCGCCATGGCTGGATGTATCGCTGGCGTCCACCTGCTCCACGTCGAGCGCATCATGGTAATACCGCACAGCCGCTGCGCCATGGCGGCCGCCGACGACGAGGTGCTGATCGAACGGATCCGCCAGTCAAGTGGGGTCGACGCCTCCTCGGTCCGCTTCGGTGCCTCCGCCGACCAGCGCCGTACGCTGCACCGCGATGTCGAGAAACTGCGGAACCACCCCTTGATCGCGGATCGGGCCGTGGTGGGCGGCTTCTATTACGACGTCGACACCGGATTGCTAGAGCGCTGGATCTGATCAGCCGGGATCGTACGTCATTGGAGTGCGGCGTAAGGATCACGCGTCAATGGCGGCGGCGTCCAGCTGGTACGCGCCATCAATGATGAAGTCCTTGCGAGGGCCGACATCGTTGCCCATCAGCATTTCGAAGGTGGTTTCGGCGATCAGCCCATCATCGACGGTCATCCGGCGCAGGGTTCGGTGCCGCGGACTCATGGTGGTCTCCGCCAGTTGGTCAGCATCCATCTCCCCAAGGCCTTTGTAGCGCTGCGGCTCTTTGAAGGTGAGTCCGCGCTTCGTCAACTCGGCGGCCTTCCGCTGGTACTCAGCGTCGGAGTAGGTGTAGATGAACTTCTCCTGGCCCTTTCGCGCATTGGTCAGCTCGAATCGGTGCAGCGGCGGTACGGCGGTGAACACCCGGCCGGCGTCGACCAGCGGCCGCATATAGCGAAAGAAGAGAGTGGCGAGTAGGCAGCGGATGTGCGCGCCGTCGGAGTCCGCGTCCGCCATGAAGATGATCTTGCCGTACCGGGCTGTCTCGATATCGAAGCTGCGGCCCGAGCCCGCCCCCACCACTTGGATGATCGACGCGCACTCCGCGTTCTTCAGCATGTCACCGACGGAGGCCTTCTGGACGTTGAGAATCTTTCCCCGGATCGGGAGCAGAGCTTGGAACTCTGAGTTGCGCGCCAATTTCGCCGTACCCAACGCCGAGTCTCCCTCGACGATAAACAGCTCGGAACGGTCGACATCGGTGCTGCGGCAGTCCACCAGCTTGGCAGGCAGCGACGAGGACTCCAACGCATTCTTGCGGCGCTGGGCGTCACGATGCTGCCGCGCCGCGACCCGCGCCCGAGACGCTCCGACCACCTTCTCCAGCACCTGCCGGGCCTGTGCGCGGGTCGTGCCTTTCGTCGATGTCAGGAACGCCGTCAGTTCGCGGCGTACGGCCTTCGTCACCAACCCGGCGACGGCCGGCGTGCCGAGCACCTCTTTGGTCTGGCCCTCGAACTGCGGCTCGGCCAGCCGGACGGTAATCACCGCTGTCATCCCCTCAAGGACGTCGTCCTTGACGATCTCCTCCCCCGCTTTCAGCAACCGAGTCCCCTGCAACACGTCGGTGAACGTGCGCGTCAGTGCGCGCTCGAACCCCGCCACGTGCGTGCCGCCTTTCGGAGTCGCGATGATGTTGACGTAGGAGCGGGTGGTCGACTCATAGCCGGTGCCCCAGCGCACGGAGATGTCGATGTCGAGGTCGCGCTCGACGTCCCTTGGCTCCATATGGCCGTCGGCGTCCAGCATTGGGACCGTCTCGGTGAAGCGGTCCTGGCCGCGTAACCGGATGACGTCGGTGATGGCTTCGCCAGCCGCAAGGAACTCACAGAACTCCGAGATGCCGCCGTCGTGGCGGAAGCTCTGCTCGCTCACCTCCGCCGTGCGGGCGTCGGTGATCTGGAGTGCCAGCCCCGGCACCAGGAAGCTGGTCTGCCGGGCGCGCTCCTCCAGCTCCGCCAACGACAAGGCCGCGTCCTTGAGGAAGATCTGCCGATCGGGCCAATAGGTCACCCGGGTACCGGTAAGGCCCTTGGCCGTCCGGCCCACTTTGCGGAGGCCGCCGCCGGCGGTGAACTTGGCATTCGGCCCCGGCCCGTCGAAGTTTCCGGGCGTACCCCGCCGGAACGACATAGCCCAGGTGGCGCCGTTGCGATCCACCTCGACGTCCAGCCGGCTGGCCAGCGCGTTCACCACGGACGAGCCCACGCCGTGGAGGCCGCCGGTCGCGTTGTAGCTGCCGTTGCCAAACTTGCCTCCCGCGTGCAGCTTGGTGAACACGACCTCGACCCCAGAAAGCCCGGTGCGCGGCTCGACGTCAACCGGGATGCCGCGGCCCAGGTCGGCCACCGAGACGCCGCCATCGGACCGCAGTGTGACCGAAATCTCCTTACCGTATCCGCCCAGAGCCTCGTCGACGGCGTTGTCGATGATCTCCCACAAGCAGTGCATCAGGCCGCGGGTATCGGTCGACCCGATGTACATGGCCGGCCGCTTGCGGACCGCTTCCAACCCTTCCAGGACCAGCAGGTGGTGTGCCTCGTAATCGCGTGTTTCCGTAACAGGGTTGGCAGTTGGCACGGGCTGAGAGTACCTCCGGTGTGCCCCGCATCCGGGACGGTCGAGACTGCATCCAGATGGTGTCGCGCAGCGAAGAGTAGGAAAGGAGTCAGGCGCAGGCTCGATCCGGCCCCAATTTGTTACCTAAGAGACACGGCGTCGAGACCCGCAGAGGGAACAATTCAAGCCAGGGTGGATGTTAAGTGGGAGGCGAGGGTACGAAGCAACAGCGACGTAGCCTCATTACAGATGAAGATCATTCGATCCGAAAGCGAGGCCTACCTTGAGCACATCAGTCATCGAAGGCGCCGCGTTGAACGCCGCCGATCGGTGTGATCGGTGCGGGGCCCAGGCCTACGTCCGCGTCATCATGGCCAACGGTTTCGAGCTCTTGTTCTGCGCCCACCACAGCCGCGAGCACGCGGACAAGCTCAAGCAGGTGGCGCTGAAGATTCACGACGAATCCGAGCGCATCCAGTAGCGCTTCGATAGCTCTTTCGACAGCCCGGCCCCTCCATCATCCCGATGCGAGGGGCCAAGTCGTCTTGGCGCCAACATGTGCATCGAGGTAACCGCCACTGCGGATTTGTAATGTACCCCTAGCTGACGCCGCTCCGCCCGCCGGCGGCGGGGCTACCTGTCAGCAGCAGAACGGGGTACCCGCGAGGTCCATCCCGGGACCTTCGAAGAGGAGCGGCCGTCGTACGCCGCTTGTATGCGAGATGGCGAGGTGACGACCATGTTCGACGCAGCAGCAGTCATCGGGAGAGGAAGGTCCGACGATTATCTGCTGTCGCCCATGGAGCACGCCGATAGGCTGCGCGCCTCCGCGCCGAAGCTTGCCGCGCTGCTTACCCACAGCGCGCCCATGGAGTTGGCGCAGCAGTATGCAGACGCGGACGCAGAGGCGGTTGCCGCAGAGGCCACCTTCAAGCGCTGGCTGACAAGGGCTAACTGGACGGTCTTGGTGACCGCGACGGTGAGCGCGGTACTGATGGCTGTAGCTCTGCTGGAAGGCAGACTAGGCGGATTCACGAAGCCACTACTCGCCGTGCTGGCTCTTCTCGGTGTCGGAACGGGTGCGATCGCCTCGATGGCGCTGTTCCGGGTGAAGGAGGGACGGCTGCTGGAGGACTGGTTGACGGCGCGCGCGCGAGCTGAAACGAAGCGCTTGTCGTACTTCACCTGGCTTGTCGAGGAGTCCGCTGGCCCGATTGACATCCAGCTCGACTTACTCAAGTTGGAGTACTTTCGCCGCTATCAGCTGGATCTGCAGATTGCCTACTACCGGACCCGGAGGTCGGACCACCGCAGCTCGGCTGAGCGGACCCTTAATATCGCAGCTTGGTCGGTCGTCGTCGCTGCGATCGCGTCAGGTGCGGCAGGAGTGCTCGGCGCCATGATGACCGAATGGGCCGCGCTCGGTTCGCTCGCCGTTTTTGCCGCGGCACTTCAAGGGTTCGCAGCTTCGCGGGAGGCCATCAACCAGGATCGCCGGAACGCTGAGCGATACGGGCGCAGCGCGGTGGCTCTGCAAGGCCTCCGCGAACGTCTGGACGACGTGCGGGGCGGCATCGCAGCGGGATCCCGTTCGGTGCTGGTGGAGTATGTCGCTGCTATTCAGGACCAGTTGTCTCTCGAGCACCGGCAATGGCTGGAAGCCGCGGAGAGCACCCAGACAGGCGTGGCGCGGCTTGACAAAGCGCTTCAAAGCGTAGTTCGTGGTGATTAGGGCCTCCATATGCGGAGGTCAGGACACAGGCGCTGACGAGCCTACGCAGGCACTGCAGGAGCCAACCGACTGGAATCTTCGACAAAGCCGGCGCCCGGGAATCGGAGCTAGTACTGGATGCCGCCTTTGGGTTTGTAGCCGTCGCGGAGACCTCGTGACGCCCTCCAGAGAGTGTGCTCGCGGGAGATCGCCTCTTCGGCCTGGCTGACGAAGGCCGCCCAACGCTCCTCGCTCCTCATGGTTGCGAGCTCAGTCGCGATTGGGGCGAGTTCCTGGCTCGCGATGCCGTACGCCGTCGCTAGGTTCCGGTGTTGCTTGGCCTCGATCCAGGCCGTGACACTCCCAGCGGCCGCGGCAACGAAACCAAGCAGGTCGAAGTTGATCCAGCCGAACGCCTTGAGCGCGCCGCCGACCAGGCCTGCCATCTCGAGCACGATGCTCACCAGCAACCATGCGCGTGCTCGCCGGTCGTTGCACCGGGCCGTCTCCGAGTACCAGCGTTGCTGGTCGGCAATCCGGTCGTCGAGATAAGTGTGCCGACGCTCATCGAAGTCAAGGGCGCGGACTTGGCGCATCTTGTCACTGATCTGATGCTCGCCGGGGACGCCGGCACGCAACGAGATTGTATGAAGGTCCTGCAACAGTGACTGGGTCTGCGCTAGGAACTGCGCGTCGACATCAGGGATATCGACCTTGAATGGCTCGGCCCGAACCATGTATCGCCAGGCGAGTGTCTTGGCGCACTCCGCCGCGGCCCGACCTTCGTACCAGGCCGCGTGCGGACTTGTGGTGGCGATGAAGAGCTCGGTGCCCAGCGCGCAGGCGAATCCGAGAAAGGCTAGCCCGCCGCCAATCTGGAAGTCAGCCGCGGTAGTCAGTGTGACGGCGCCACCGAATGCCGCGACGAGCAGAGCAGGCGAGGCGCACCCTGAGCGACCTCAGATAGGACCGTTGCGCTCTGAGCGACTCCCGATCTGCACTTCGACACAACGCTGGGAAGTCGGCCGGACCGTCAATCGTGACGCTCATCCTGGGCGCTCCTATCGCATGAGCCCGGAATGAGGCTCCGTGGGCTCAACCGCTGGTTGCTGGGCTTTGTCACCGGAGTACTGATTGTTCTCAACCACGACTCCGACTGATAGTCCCATCCCAGGATTGTCGAGCTGCCGCGTGTCGACACTTACGCCAGCTACCTGGACACGTCGTGGCTTCGCCAAGCTGCAGACGGTCCGCAAGTCTGACGGCCGATCCCCAAAAAGCAGGTCAGCCTTTGACCACCAGCACAAACGGCTCCGACGTCACCCCAGAGCGAGGGTCCACCATCCGAAGCCGGTGCCGACCCGTCCCCAACCCGACATAGGCGGTGAACCGGCCCGACGGGTCAGTCCTGGTGGGTAACCGGAAGAACACCCAGCTACCTTCCTCCCAGCGCTGCACCCGCACAAAAGTATTCGCTCCACCGCGGTACACACCCTCAATCCGAACAGGCTTATACGCCCTGGCAGAACCGGCCACATCCTCCAACTGAATGGTCGACTCGCCCCTGATGTCCGTCGATTCATCTGACGGCTCACTCGTTGGACTGCGCACCGTTGGGGCGGTCGCGCTCGCCGTAGAGACCGATTTGGCCGTAACGCCACCATCCCTACTCGCGTCGAACAACAATGCTCCGATAAGCAGCACCGCCGAAACGGTGGCGCCAAGGGCTAGCCATCGGAGGTGTTTCTTCTCCGGAGGCTCTTCAACCGGCACAGGTCCGAGGACTTGCTGCTCGCGGAGTTGGGGAGATGGGTGCCGAGCTCCGTCGAGTACCGTTGCTGCTTTGGCCGTCTTGTGGAGGTCGGTGGCTGCCGGCTCCGCCTTCGTCTGGACCGCCTTCTGGGTGCCGGTGGCTGCCGGCTCTAGCTTGCCCTGCTGTGTCGAAAGTTCTTGCCGAGGCGGACCTCCACTGGGTAGCGCACGGACTGCCGGTATCTCTACCGTGTCGTCATCTTTTGGGCCGGCCGGCGCTGTGTCGGGCCTCTCGGCGCGGGCAGCCGCTGGCTCTGCCTCCTTCTGGGCCACCTTGTCGGTTTCGGTAGCCGCCGGATCCACCTCGTGTGCCGGCTGGATGTCGATCGGGTCCATGGTCTGGGTGCTCCACGGCATGCCGAGAACCGTGTCCAGCCAGATCCGGATGTAGCCGGACTCGGGGCTCTGGTCGCTGGTTCGCTCAAGTTTGCCGACTTCCCGCAGCGCAGCCTTGCGGAGATTGTCGGGCAGCTGAGCGTCCTCGACTCGCTTCCGGTAGTGCTGGGCACCGTCGAGCTTGTCATTGCGGAGGTCCCTATGCGCGTCAGCCTTCTCGGCCTTGACAGCTGGAGGGACGGCAGCTCCCGGGTCGGCATTCTCTTGTCTGGATGATTGCGGCGCGGGCATCTTCACGCGAGGGATCCGCTGTGTCGGTAACTCGTCCTGCGAGAGGTTCGGCTGCGACGGCTGCCACATGGATACCTCCAACCAGGAACGTCCGCACAATCTTGAAGGACGCATGCGTGCGGGGCCGATTAGTGTCACAGCTCGGACACGTGGATCGCGGCCAGTCACCACTTCGCGCTGCAATCCGCCGACGATTGATGAGCTCGTCGGCACCAACGGCGTGGTGTACAAGAAGGTTGCCGGCAAGCCGCCGGTGATCGACGTCAGCTATGACGAGCCCACGAACAGAGCGGGCTGGCCGGCAGTTCATGCCGCTCAAGTTCGCCGTGGCGGCATACCTGTCCGGCCACAGCATCATTGGACCGTTCTACGTCCTCAACGACACCGGCGCTGTCAAGCGGCCGGAGTAGTGGCTGAATTCCAACCCTTGACACAACAGAGCCCAGCCCGCATGCCACAAGGAGGCATGACAGTACATTGCTGACCGCATCATCTGTTGCCGAAAGTGTCAACTCGGCGGGCAGGTACGTGCGCACTAGCTCCTCTGGAGCATCGACATGCAGATGGGAGGAAATCATGACGGCCCTCGACCAGGAGATGATTGAGCGCGTCAAGGCGGATAAGAAACGGCGCAGGTCTACAGCCATCAAATATCAAGATCGACCTGAACTTGCTTTCATCGTCCTATCTTTCAATCGGGTCTCCAACATAGAGCGGCTCATCGACGGCCTCAGAGGCCTGGGCCAGCACGAGCTGATCGTCTGTGAGGACGGCTCGCTGGACGGCTCCCGTGAGAAATGGATGTCCTATCTAGATCGGCCGAACGACTTCTTAATCCACTCCAACGATCTACATGAGATTAGGATCCTTGATCGAGCGATTAGGTTTGCCCGTGCGGATATCGTCTGTCTGGTCCAGGACGATGATGTTATCCCTCGCGAGACCGACTGGCTGGAATCCGCGCTTGGACAGTTCGCCAACCAGCCCAGACTGGCGATTCTCGGCGGCTTCCAGGGGTTCGAGAGCTTCGACCCTGATCCCGCGAAAGCCAAGCGTATCTGGGGAGGGGACGAATTCCGGTTCGTCCATCACGTTAATATCGGGCCCTACTTTATCCGTAGGCAGAGTTATGAGGCCCTTGGCGGCTGGGAATACTCATTTTCCGAGGTCGGCGAGCCAGGCATCTGCTGTGACACCGAGCTGTGCCTCCGGGCCTGGATGAACAACTACCAGGTCGGCTACAGCTTCGTCCCGTTCAAGGGCCCTTCGGGACACTATCCGGCCGACGGAGGGACTGTACTGTTCTCCGACGACATCAGGGTCAGGAACTCGGTCCGTAACTCCGACACGATATTTGAGATGTACGGGCCCCACGCTCGGCGAATCGACGAACTGGTGGCTGGCGCCAATTCAGTCTTGGCCCCATCTTGAGCTGAGGCCACATACCCATCGCCGCTGGGGAAGTGGTCGATTGCCCCGGTCGTCGGACATCCTGGCCTCGTCGAACTCGACAAATCCGGCTCAGTCCTAGTCCTGGCCTCCGGCCAAATCACCGCCGCCGACACACTGACAATCAAGCTGGTGGAAACAACCTCAAAGAAGCATGATTCGACACACCGTTCTGGTCACCCCCACGAAGATGAGCGGTACTGCAGGCGATGGGCGGGCGCGTCGTCTGGGGCCCGCACGACCAGCGCGAACAACGGAGCGAAGGACGCCGCTGCGGCGGCGACCAACGGCGCAGAGGAGACAGATCATGACCGACAGTACGAACCTCTCGGAGGAGCAGGCGGCGCAACCCAATCTGGACCTCACGAGCCTGCACAGGCTCGTCGGCACTTGGGCTGTATCCGGCGAAGCGGAGGGAACCGTCGTCTACGAGTGGACCGAAGGCGGCTTTTTTCTGCTGCAGCATGTCGACCTCGGCGGCAACAAGGGCCTGGAGGTCATCGGTCACGAGCACAAGTACGGTGAGGATCCCAGCGCGGACATCAGATCGCGCTACTACGGCTTCTCTGAGGGCGAGACGCTGGACTACACCTACGAGATCAAGGACGACACGCTCACCATCTGGATGGGCGAGCGGAACTCCCTGGCCTACTACGAGGGCACGTTCAGCAAGGATGGCAACACGCTCACCGGTGCCTGGCACTATCCGGGTGGCGGTGGCTACTCCACTGTGTCGACCCGGACCGCGACCACCTGAGGCGTCGCCTCCGAAACCGGCTTGAAACGGCTACAAGCTCAGTCAAGGTAGTCCCGGAGGACCTGAGAGCGGGATGGGTGGCGCAACTTGCTCATTGTCTTGGACTCGATCTGGCGGATCCGCTCGCGCGTGACGCCATAGACCTTGCCGA
>DATFOP010000103.1:0-5022 GCA_035265505.1 Propionibacteriaceae bacterium
GCGATGCAGTACCCCGTCGAGGTGCCGGGCGTCTCGGTGTCCAACTTCCTGCGGACGGCCAAGACTGCTCTGGATGGTGAGGCGCCGAAGCTGCGCACCTGGGTCAAAGAGGTCAACACGGCCATGGATCGGGTCAAGATGGACCCCGATATGGCCAGTCGCAGCGTCAATGAGGGCTTCTCGGGCGGTGAGAAGAAGCGACACGAGATTGTTCAGCTGGAGCTGTTGAATCCCCGGTTCGCGATCTTGGATGAGACCGACTCCGGCCTGGACATCGACGCCCTGCGGATCGTGGCCGAGGGGGTCAACCGGTTCTCGAGTCAGGGCGATCGTGGCGTCTTGTTGATCACGCACTACACCCGGATCCTGCGTTACATCCAGCCGGACTTCGTCCACGTGTTCGTGGCAGGCCGGGTCGCCGAGGAGGGTGGCGCGGAGCTGGCCGAACGTCTCGAGGCCGAGGGCTACGACCGGTACGTTCGCGAGAATGCGACGGCAGGAGCACAATGATGCTCTTTGACGGCAGGAGCGGAATGATGCTCTTTCTGGTAGCGGCTGATTAGCTGCCATGTCAGTCTCGGGTGGGCCGGAGTACGCGGCCACCATCGCCCTCGACGAGGTCGACGCCGTCTCGGATGAGCCGATCCCGTTCGACGTCGATCACATCCGCGCGGACTTTCCCATCCTTCAGCGACGTGCCGGCGATGGGCCGCTGATCTATCTGGACAGCGCCAACACCTCGCAGAAGCCGCGGGTGGTCGTGGAGGCGATGGAAGATCATTACCTGAACCACAATGCGAACGTGGCGCGCGCGATGCATACGTTGGGCGCCGAGGCTACGGCCGCGTTCGAGGCGGCACGAGCGCGGCTCGCCAAGTTCATCGGCGCGCAGCGGTCCGAGGAGGTCGTTTTCACCAAGAACGCCTCAGAGGCCCTCAATCTCTGCGCCTACACCTTGGGAGCTCAGCTCAAGCCAGGTGACGAGATCGTCGTCTCGGTCATGGAGCACCACTCCAATCTCGTGCCCTGGCAGCTGCTCGCCGAACGGACCGGCGCCACGCTGCGCTGGTTTGACGTCACCGAGGAGGGCCGGCTGGACCTCGATGGGGCAACGCGGGAAGACCTCATCAACGAGCGAACGAAGATCGTCTCGGTTGCGTATGTGTCCAATGTGCTGGGCACGGTCAACCCGATAAGCCAGCTGGCGGCCATCGCGCACGCCGTCGGCGCCGTCCTCGTCGTTGACGCCTCTCAGGCCGTCCCGCAGCTGCCTATCGATGTGGCGTCCTCTGGTGCCGATCTGCTCGCCTTCACCGGTCACAAGATGGTGGGGCCCACAGGTATCGGTGTGCTCTGGGGGCGTTACAACGTGCTCGCCTCGCTGCCTCCCTTCTTGGGTGGCGGGGAGATGATCGAGGTCGTTCGGATGACCGGCTCGACCTATGCACCGCCGCCGCATCGGTTCGAGGCTGGTACCCCGCCCATCGCCCAGGCGGTTGGGCTCGGTGTCGCTGCCGACTATCTCAGCGAGCTGGGTATGGAGCAGGTTGCCGCTCATGAGCAGGAGATCACCCGCTATGCGTTGAACGGCCTCGCGACCGTGCCGGGATTGACGATCCTCGGGCCGGCCGAGCCGGTCGACCGCGGCGGCGCGGTGTCCTTCACCATGACCGCGGCGGACGGGTCGCGGATCCACCCGCACGACGTCAGCCAACTACTCGACGCACGCGGAATCGCCGTACGGGGCGGCCATCACTGTGCCCGGCCGCTGCATGAGCGCTTCGGGATCCAGTCCTCGACCCGTGCTTCGTTCTACCTCTACACCACGGAGGCCGAGATCGATGCACTGGTCGAGGCCCTCAACTACACCAGGGACTTCTTCCGATGAAGATCGACGACCTGTACCAAGAGATCATCCTCGACCATTACAAGGCCAAGCACCACAGTGGCCTGCGTGCGCCGTTCGACGCGGAGGTGCATCACCTGAATCCCGTATGTGGCGACGAGGTGAGGTTGCGGGTGTCGCTCGACGGCGAGGTGGTCAGCGACGTGTCGTACGAGGGGCTTGGCTGTTCAATCTCACAAGCGTCAACGTCAGTCATGACTGATCTGGTCATCGGGCGCTCAGCCCAAGAAGGTCTGGAGCTGCATGACGAGTTCCTGGCAGTCATGCAGAGCAAGGGGGAAGTGATCCCCGACGAGGAACGGCTCGAGGATGCCGTCGCCTTCGCCGGAGTGGCGCGTTTTCCGGCGCGGGTGAAATGCGCGCTGCTCGGATGGTCGGCGTTCAAGGATGCGGCGATCCGAGCCACGAGCGGGGGGTTCATGCAGGCGGAAGTAGAGGTGGAGTGATCATGCCCGATACCCAACAGAACTCACATGTCGCCTCCGAGGAGCCGACGGAGACTCGGCCATCTGATCTGGTTCGCGACGACCTGCCGGACACAGACATCGTCGACTGGTCCGCGCGTCCCTCCGTTGAGGACGTGACCGAGGCGATGAAGGACGTCGTCGACCCCGAGCTGGGCATCAATGTCGTCGACCTGGGTCTGGTGTACGGCTTGCATGTCGAGGAGGACAACTCCGTGACCATCGACATGACGCTGACCTCGGCTGCTTGCCCTCTGACCGACGTGATCGAGGACCAGACGCAAATCGCCTTGGACGGCCTGGTTTCCGACTTCCGGATCAACTGGGTGTGGATGCCGCCGTGGGGTATGGAGATGATCAGCGAGGACGGACGCGACCAGCTTCGCGCGCTCGGCTTCAACGTTTGATGCTGGTTGCACGCGACCTCGAGATCCGTGCGGGCTCCCGGCTGCTCCTCCAGCATGCCTCTTTCCAGGTGGCGGCCGGGGACAAGATCGGGTTGGTTGGGCGCAACGGTGCTGGAAAAACCACGCTGACCAAGATCCTGTCCGGAGAGGCGCTGCCTGCCTCCGGCTCGATCTCCCGCTCCGGAGCCGCGGGATATCTGCCGCAGGACCCTCGTACGGGTGATCTCGATGTGCTGGCGAAGAATCGGATCCTCTCCGCGCGCGGCCTGGACTCAGTGGTAGAGCGACTACGGAAGGCCGAGTTTCAGATGGCCGACGACTCGGCGGACGTACGGGACAAGGCGATGGCCGCCTACGCCAGAGCCGAGGCGGAGCTGGCGGCTGCGGGCGGCTATGCGGCGGAGGCAGGGGCGGCGCGGATTGCCAGCAACCTTGGCCTGCCTGAGCGAGTTCTCCACCAGCCGCTCGGCACGCTGTCTGGCGGCCAGCGACGCCGCGTCGAACTGTCGCGGATCCTCTTTGCTGGCGTCGAGACCCTGCTGCTTGACGAGCCGACCAACCACCTGGATGCAGACTCAATCATCTGGCTGCGCAGCTTCCTTCAAGGCCACTCAGGTGGCTTGCTGGTCATCAGCCACGATGCCGGTCTGCTTGATTCCTGCGTCAATAAGGTCTTTCACCTCGATGCCAATCGGGCGGAGCTCGACATCTACGCCATGGATTGGAGGCGCTATCTTTCGCAGCGCGAAACCGACGAGAAGCGCCGCAGACGAGAGCGGCAGAACGCAGAGCGCAAAGCCGATCAACTGATGGCGCAAGCCGACAAGATGCGAGCCAAGGCCACCAAGGCCACGGCGGCGCAGAACATGGCGAGACGGGCAGAGCGGCTGTTGGCCAACGTGGAAGCCGACCGAGCGCCCGACCGGGTGGCCAAGATCAGATTCCCGCAGCCCGCACCATGCGGGAAAACTCCGTTGGCGGCGGCTGACCTCAGCAAGAGCTACGGCTCGCTGGAGGTTTTCACTGGAGTTGATCTAGCCATCGACAGAGGCAGTCAGGTCGTGGTGCTCGGGTTGAATGGGGCTGGCAAGACCACGCTGCTTCGCATTCTGGCCGGTCTGGAGGACTCCGACACCGGAGACGTTGTCGGCGGTCATGGCCTGCGACTCGGCTACTACGCGCAAGAACACGAAACGCTCGACACGTCCCGGTCCGTGCTGGCCAACATGAAGTCAGTCGCCCCCCAGCTCAACGACGGCGAGGTGCGCAAGGTACTCGGCTCCTTCCTGTTCTCCGGCGACGATGTCGACAAGCCGGCGGCCGTTCTCTCCGGCGGAGAAAAGACACGCCTGGCACTCGCGAGGCTCGTCGTGTCCAGTGCCAACGTCCTGCTGCTCGACGAGCCGACCAACAACCTTGATCCGGCTTCCCGCGCGGAGGTACTGGCCGCCATTCGGCGCTACCCCGGAGCTGTGGTTCTCGTCACGCACGACGAAGGTGCCGTTGACGCGCTCGACCCCGATCGAGTGCTGCTGCTCCCCGATGGCGTGGAGGATCTCTGGAGCCCCGAGTACGCCGAGCTGGTCTCGCTGGCTTGATCATTCGGGTGGCGTGATCTTGGGCATCCCCGAAAAAGTTCGGCCGAAACCCGCCAGAAATCTTGATCAATGATCTTGATTGGGTTGATCATTGTCTCAGGCAGGATTGCCGATGCTCTCATCGCTCAGCACGATGAGACTTAACCCAGGAGGGCGCCGTGGCCAATGCACTGGCTAAAGGTTCACGCATCACTGGTGCGCAGCGGGGGACGCTGTCATCCCAGTACGCCAAGCGGTATTCCGCTGGCGAGAGCATTCGCAAGATCGCCGAGGATGCGGGCCGTTCATTCGGCTTCGTGCACGGTGTGCTGAAGGAATCAGGAGTTCAACTGCGCGGACGCGGGGGCGCGACGCGAGGAGCAAGGAAGGCAACGTCGAGCGCAGGAAAGAAGGCAACCGTGGCTCCAACGAAGAAGGCATCAGCGACGAAGGCAGCAGCCAAGTCAAGTGCGAGCAAAGCCTCGGCCAGCAAGACACCGGCCAGGTCGGCAGCGAAGTCAAGCTCGACGAAGTCCGCTGCCAAGGCGCCAGCCAAGAAGAGCTCGACCACCAAGACCGCAGCAAAAGCACCTTCGAAGAAGACTGCGTCCAAGACTCCGGCGAAGAAGACCTCGACAAGCAAGTCCGCCGCCAAGGCCCCGGCCAAG
>DATFOP010000104.1:0-6325 GCA_035265505.1 Propionibacteriaceae bacterium
ACGGACCGCTATCAGATCTATCTGATCTTTCCGCTGACCCAAGAAGTCGACACGCTCAATGTCCTTCGGACCGCGGTGCTGACCACCGGCGCCATCCTGGTGCTCTTGCTGACCTTCATCGCCGCCCTGGTCAGTCGCCAGGTCGTCACCCCCGTGCGGGCCGCTCGCCGAGCTGCCGAAAGCCTGGCCTCGGGCAATCTCGATGACCGGATGAAGGTGCGAGGACAGGACGACCTCGCCCGCTTGGCCACATCGATGAACTACATGGCCTCCGAGCTGCAGAAACAGATCCACACGCTTGAAGACCTTTCCGCCATTCAGCAACAGTTCGTTTCCGACGTCTCGCATGAGCTTCGTACGCCGCTGACCACCGTACGGATGGCAGCGGAAGTGCTGCACGAGGCGCGCGACGAGTTCGATCCGGTGACGGCTCGATCGGCCGAACTGTTGCAGACGGAACTAGACCGGTTCGAAGCCTTGCTCACCGACCTCCTGGAGATCTCGCGCTTCGACGCAGGAGTGGCGGTGTTGTCGACGGAGGAGGTCGATCTGCGAGACCTGGTGCGGCGAGTGGTCGACGCACACGCGAGGTTCGCGGAAACGACCGGCACCCAGATCCAGATCCGCGCTGGCAGGCAGCCATGCACGGCTGAGGTGGACGCGAGGCGGATCGAGCGCATCCTCCGCAACCTCCTGGTCAACGCGATCGAACACGGTGATGGCCGCCCGATCGACATTTTCGTGGAAAGCGACGACGCCGCCGTTGCCGTGGCGGTGCGAGACCACGGGGTCGGTTTCGAAGCCGTTCAGTCCAAGCAGGTCTTCCATCGCTTCTGGCGGGGCGATCCCGCCCGCGCACGTACGGTCGGCGGAACCGGACTGGGGCTTGCGATCTCGATGGAGGACGCCAATCTGCACGGCGGGTGGCTGACAGCTTGGGGACGGCCGGGCATGGGAGCCCAGTTCCGACTCACGCTGCCGCGGAAGGCTGGCGGCATCCTTGAAGCTTCCCCGCTGCCCATGGTTCCTCGCGATCTGGTCGGCCCGGATGGCGTAAGGCTGGAAGCCCGCAACATGCCGCCGGCGAGCCCGCAGGCATCTATCGCCGGCACACGCAGCGAAATCGTGGCTAGCGACGGGTCCATCGTGCACGGCCCCGTCAACGGGGAATCGACCCCCGGATCAACGACCACCTCGACGGCTCCGGTCACCTCGGGCGCTGGTTCAACCGGTCAAGCCCCTAGCGAATCAGCGAGCGGGCGGCGATGACAGCGCGGAGAGCGGCGACAAAGAGCCGGCGAACGGCCCTGGTGGCCACAGTTTGCGCCCTCATTGCGCTGTTGACCAGTTGCGTCACCGTGCCGACGGCCGGACCAGTCAGAAAGGTTGAGGGGCAGCAGCAGACGTGCCAGAACTGTGTGGACGTTGAGGTGGCCGCGCCATCGCTGGGGGATGACCCGCGTCAGATCGTCGAAGGATACTTGCGAGCAACGTCGAACTATCAACCGAACTACTCGGTGGCCAAGCAGTTCCTGACCATGGAGGCGGCGGAAAAATGGAGCCCCGAGGACGGCGCCTCGATCTACAAAGGTTCACCGACCGCAAACGGCGACCAGGTGATCTTGGATGCGCTGCTGATCGGCAAGCTCGACGACCATCGCAGCTACACAGCGAAAGACACCCGGCTCCGTCATGATTTCAAGTTGACCAAGGAGGACGGCGAGTGGCGGATCGGGAACCCTCCGGCCGGCCTGCTGGTAACCGAGTCTTCATTCACGCGCTTCTACTCGCCTTACTCCCTGTATTTCGTCGGCAACGGACGCCTGGTTCCGGATGCCATCTACCTTCCCGACCTGCGTAACCAGGCCAACATCGCCTCAGTGTTAGTCAAGGCCTTGCTGAGTGGACCGTCGGCGTGGCTCCGGCCGGCGGTGACCAGCGCGATTCCGCCGAACACTGCCCTGAGCGGTGACGCCGTCACCACCTCAGATGGAATTGCCACCGTCCCGCTCAACGATCCGGTGCTGCAGCTCAATGAGCAACAACGGCTGGAGATGGCCGCCCAGGTGGTGTACACGCTGCGCGAGGCTGTGGGAATCAAGGGCGTGATCTTCACCGTGAACCAGCAGCCGCTGCGGGTGCCCCCCGTTAGTAACCAGGTGAGCTTCGTGGTGCCGGAGGACGCTATCCCGCGTGAGCTGGATCCAATCCCGTTCGTGGCGGGAGAGCAGCTGTACGCGGTGCGTGACGGCGCGGTTGCGCTGGTCGAGCCAGGTAGCGTTCCGCCGAAGGCCCAGCCTTTGCTCAGCGAGCTGGGCGAGGCTCGCTATCGGGTTGATTCCTTGGCGGTGTCCACCGCGAATACTGACCTGGCCGCGGTGACCAACGACCGGACGACATTGCGCTGGAGCCCGACAGCTACCGGCGAAGTCACCACCGTGCTGTCCAGGGCGCGCAATCTGCTGCGGCCCCAGTTCTCCAGATTCGACGAACTCTGGGTAATCGGTGGTTCTGGGGGCGATCAGCGCATGTGGGTGTTCACCGCCGACAAGCAGATCGAGGTTGCGGCCAGCAAGATCCTGGGCAAGGGGGAGGTGACCGCCTTCAAGATCTCTCCTGACGGCGCGCGCCTGGCGCTGATCCGGAAAGCAAACGGCCGCACTGAGCTGGGTTTGGCCCGGATCAGCCGCGCTGACGAGATCACAGTCGACGGGTGGCGGCCGTTGGACACCACGCAAACTGGCCAGCAGCAGCTCCGCCGACTGCAGGACGTGGCCTGGATCGACGCCACGGAGCTGCTCGTCCTCGGTTCGCCATCCGCCTCAGTAGCGTTGCGGCCCTTCCGGATAAGCCAGGACGCATCGAGCATCACGGCTGAGGGCGAGTCGACCAACTGGGAAGCGATCGAACTCGCCGTACTGCTGCGGAAGCAGACGGTGATTGCTGTGACTCGGAGCGGTCAGACTTATCGCGATCAGGGCAGTCAGTGGACGCCGTTCCTGGACAAGGTGTCGACCGTCGCCTATCCCGGCTGATCAGGTTCACCGACGAACGCTGCGGTTATCCACAGAAGAGGTCGTGACAGATGACGCGGAACTCCGACGGCGGGAAACTCGGCCGGTGGAGCTTGAGAGGGTCGTCTCGGCGGCCGGAGAGTTGTTGTTGGGTTCAGCCTGTCATGGCTGCTCAGAGCCTTGGTGGGGTATCTGCCCTCGGTGCCGTGCGGCTGTCCTGAGTCATAGGTGCTTTGTGACCCGTCCGGACCCGTGCCCAGCTGGCTTCCCGTTCACAGTCAGCACTGCCCCGTACGACGCGATTCTGCGACAGCTCGTCAGTGCTCACAAAGAGCGGGGAGCACTAATCCTGACCCGATTCCTCGCTGGCCGGCTGGCGGCTGCCGTCGAGGCCGTGCTTCAGTCAACGGTCAGCCATGCAAACGCCGTGGTGCTCGTTCCGGTGCCGTCGGCCCGCGCGGCTGTGCGTGACCGCGGCTTCGACGCGACCTGGGCCTTGGCGAGGCGTGCTGCTGGGATACTCCGACGGCACAGTGCGGTCCGAGCGTGCCGGCTGCTGCGCCAGGCGCGACCGATCCGCGATCAGGCAGGCCTCAGCGCTGATCAGCGTGCCACTAATCTGCAGAATGCCTTTCGAGTCGCGCCCATCGTGCCTCGTCAGATGGTGATCGTGGTTGACGACGTGGTGACCACCGGCAGCAGTCTGACGGAGGCGGCTCGAGCTTTGCGGGAAGGCGGCCACCGCGTGTTCGGCGCGGCCACCGTGGCGGCGACTCAGCGAGACCGGCCAGTTGGTCGACTTTGACTTCTGGATGGCGTGATCCAGATCCAACCCGGCGTGGAAATCCCGGCAAGAGGGGACTAGCGTCATGATATGGCGCTCCTGCACCAGATTGCTCCTTTGCTCGAGGGGACTGGCAGGGAGCGATTTCTTTTCCGCCTCGGCGCACCTCGGCCCGCAGCGTAACGGGAGAGCCGTCGGGGATTCGGACAACAGATGGAGGCTGACATGGATGTTGTCGTCAAAAGCCGGCACTGCACAGTGTCGGAAGCGTTCCGTGCCTATGTCGAGGAGAAGATCACTCGGCTGGAGAAGCTCGGCGGCCGGGTCATTCGGGTCGACGTCGAGGTCTCGCAGGAACGAAACAAGCGACAACACGATCAGGCCAGCCGAGTCGAGATCACCCTCCGCAACAAGGGACCGGTGATCCGGGCCGAAGCTGCCGCCGAAGATCAATTGGCGGCGTTCGACATGGCCCTCGACAAGTTGATGGCTCAGCTCCGTAAGGCAGCCGACCGCAAGCGGGTCCATCGCGGACAGCGCACGCCGCAATCCCTTCAATCGGCCGCCGCCCAGCTGCCACTGTCCGATGGCAGCGAGTCCGTCAACGGCACTGAGCCCCACAATGTCGCCGGTATGGAAGTGCAAGGAGATGGTCCGCCGGTGGTCCGCGAGAAGGTGCACGCCGCCGTACCGATGAGTCTGGACCAGGCCCTGCTCGAGATGGAACTCGTCGGGCACGATTTCTACCTCTTCATCGACTCCGAGCACATGACGCCGAGCGTGGTCTACCGCCGCCGGGCCTACGACTACGGGGTGATCCGACTGGACACCTCAGGTTCTTTCGCCAACCTCACCTCCTGATGGGGCGAGCAGCAGCTGATTCAGCCGCCGCAATGTTCAGCCCTGCACCCCCAGGTCGCGCCTCGTGCCCTGGACTCATGCCGCACTGGCGAGGCTGAACCCGGAGTAGTGAACCGGTAGGCAGAAAAGTGTCGGCGCGCCCAGCTAGCCTGCCGCACGTGAGACGGGAGAAGTTGAGCCGAGCATCGGCGCGCCGTGTGGCGCTCGCGGCTCAAGGCTTCGCTCGGCCGCGGCCGGACCGGACAGTCGGCATCCGCGACGTCCAGGCGCTGGTCGACCGGGTGGCCCAGTTCCAGATCGACTCGATCAACGTCGTGACGCGTGCACACTTCATGCCACTGTTCTCTCGTCTCGGACCCTACGACGTTGCGTTGCTGGAGCGGGCTGCGCATACTCCGCCGCGACGGCTCTTCGAATACTGGGGACATGCCGCCAGCCTGATAGACGTGACCTTGCAGCCACAGCTGCGGTTTCGGATGCAGGCCGGCTTCCGTGATGTCTGGGGTGGCGTGGAGCGGGTCGCCCGGAACAACCCCACCCTCGTGGATCTGGTGCGTGACGAGGTCGCCGAGCGCGGGCCGATCAGCGCCCGTGAGTTGGAGTACCAAGAGGAGCGGACGCGCGACAACTGGGGCTGGAACTGGTCGTCGGTCAAGACCGTCATGGAGTGGTTGTTCTACATCGGTGATATCACCTCGGCACGCCGGAACTCTCAGTTCGAGCGGGTGTACGACTTGCCGGAGCGAGTGCTGCCCCGTGCGGTGCTCCAAGCAACGACCCCGACGCCAGAGGACTCGGTACGAGCCTTGGTCCGCCGGGCGGCCCGTGCGCTGGGAGTGGCTAGCGAGTTTTGCATCCGGGACTACTTCCGCATCAGACCCGCCATGACGCGAGCGGCAATCGCCGATCTGGTCGACTCCGGTGAACTGATCCCCGTCCATGTAGACGGTTGGGGAAGCAGGACGTATCTCTGGCACGAGGCTCGGATGCCCAGGAAGGTCAACGCTCGCGCGCTGCTCAGCCCCTTCGACTCGATGGTCTTCGAGCGCAGTCGGCTGGAGCGGCTCTTCGATTTCTCCTACCGGATAGAGATCTACGTACCCCAGCCCAAGCGAACCTACGGCTACTACGTCTATCCCTTCCTGCTGGGTGAGCGGTTCGCCGCCCGGGTTGATCTCAAGGCGGAGCGGACGAGGGGAGTGCTGAAAGTCAACTCCGCTTGGCTGGAGCCAGGTCAGGAAGCCGCGCAGGTCGCTGTGGAGTTGCACGCGGAGTTGAAGACCATGGCGTGCTGGCTCGGGATGTCCGACGTCGAGGTGACGCCGCGCGGCGACCTCGCCTCGGCGCTCGCCAGCGTCTGATTCGCCCTCGACTCTCAGGGCTGCGAGTTCAGTCCGATGGCTACGTTCAGCCCGAGATTCGTGGTGCCCGATGGCCCATCTCCCACTGGTCTGCCGCAACCGCGAAGACGGTCGCAGCGACTGGCCTACGATAGAGGACGCGCCGGCGGAACGTCTTGGCGCGCCAGACCGTGCATTCTTAAAAGAAATCGAGATCAAGGAGCCAGTTCCGTGGCTTTGATGGACAGGCTGCTGCGCCTCGGCGAAGGCAAGATCCTCAAACAGCTCAAGGGCGTTTCCGAGCAGGTGAAGGCCATTGAGGACGA
>DATFOP010000105.1:0-3619 GCA_035265505.1 Propionibacteriaceae bacterium
CGCGTGTGAGCCCGAGCTGGCACTGCACGACATGGCTGCCTGTGCCATCGTGGTCACCGAGGCCGGTGGCCGCTTCACCGATCTGGAAGGCAACGACGGACCACTGGGCGCGGGGGCCTATGCGACTAACGGCCGTCTCCACGAGGCCGTTTTGGCTCAGCTTCGACCGGCCGGATTTGGCTCCTAATTGTGGAGTATCCAGGACAATGACGGCATGCAGCTGACGCACCGGTTCACTCTGCCTGCTCCGGTGGAACAAGCCTGGACGGCGTTCTACTTTCCCAATCGGATCGCCCCATGCTTTCCCGGCGCCACGCTGGATCGGGTGGCCGGCAACGAGTTTGACGGCGTGCTCAAGATCAAGCTGGGATCGGTGCCGGTGCAATACGAGGGGACTGCCAGCTTTCTCGAACGCAGTGCCGAGGAGCAGCGGATCGCGCTCGAGGCTCACGGCAAGGACAGACGCGGCCACGGGATGATCGCCGCGACCGTCACCATGACGTTTATCCAGGTCGGATCCGGGACGGACGTGGAGGTAGTCAGCACCGTCGAGCTCACCGGCCAAGGTGCGGCCGTCGGTGAGACCGTGGTGCAGGAGGCCAGCGATCGCCTGGTCCAACGACTTGTCGACTGCGTCTCCGGCAAGTTCGCAGACGGCTTGGGTGACCTGCCGAGTGCCGAAGAGCTGGCCACGTCGACGCCTGCTCAGCAGGAGGTGCCACTGACGGAGGCCAGCGCAGGGGCAACGTCGGACACTGTCGAGCCCCAGGAAGCCGTTGGACCCGATCGGGTACCGGCCGCCGAGGTCACCACTGAGCGCGCCGACATAGACGCCGCCGAGGTCACCGCCGAACCCGCCGACATAGACGCCGCGGAGGCGTCTCCCCGCAATACCGACGATGCGACTGCTACCCGCGAGCTGAGCCGAGCGTCTGCGCCGCCCCAGTCGGCACCTCTCAGCACCACGACAGGGCCGCAACGCGGCGCGCTGGCGACCGTGGTGCTGCCCCAAGTCCGCCGCTTCGGGCCGCCGGTGCTCGGAGCGCTGGTGGTCGGATCGCTGATCAGCGGCATCGTGCGGCGCTTGAGGCGTTGATGATCGAACGCGCCCGCTTCCCGGTCAATGTCTGTGCGGTGCTGCACCGTAACGGGCGCTGGTTGCTCAACGTACGGGCCAATGACGCAAGTTACGCACCGGGCGCGATCGGGTTGATCGGCGGTCACGTCGAACGAAACGATGGGCCGGAGCGGGTCTTCGAGTCCACGGTCCAGCGCGAGGTCGCTGAAGAGACCGGCATCGACTTGACCGGGATACCGCTGCTCTATCTCGACAGCGAGGCCTACCCCGACACCGACGGCGACCTCGTGCTGACCGTCACTTACGCGGCGGAATTGCCGCCAGGCACCGAGCCAGCCGCCGAAAACGCGGTGGAGGATGCCGAGCTGTCCTGGTGGACATTGGAAGATTTGGAGGCCGATCCCCGATGCGCGCCGTGGACCTCGCGACTCGTGCGACGTGCACTCGCCACCATCACCATCTCTTGATGGCCGATCATCGCTCCCTCTGCGTACCGATGGAATATCGCCGTCGGAGGGAGCCCGTAGCCGGTTCCCATGACTCGGGCAGCGACTCACGCGCTGTGCGCGCTCAGGATTCAGCGGGTAAAGCGCAGCCGAACGGTTTCGGACAAACCACCCAGCTTGTCAAGCACCTCGGGTGACAGATCACCACCGACGTCGGTCACCACGTACCCCAAGTCTCCCCGGGTCGACAGCACCTGAGACTCGATGTTGACCCCATAGTCCGCGAGGACGCCGTTGACCGTCGCCAGCACCCCGGGAACGTTGTGATGGACGTGCAGGATGCGGCTGCGGGTGCCAGCGTCTTCGGTCTGGACGTGCGGCAAGTTCACTGACATGGTCGAGGTCCCCGTGGTTGCGTAGTCGCGCAGCTTCCCGGCCACAAAGCGGCCGATATCTTGTTGCGCCTCTTCGGTGGAGCCGCCGAAGTGCGGGGTCAGGATCACGTTCGGCAGGTTCTGCAAGCCGGACGAGAAGGCGTCGCCGGCCGCCTTCGGTTCATCGGCGAAGACGTCGACCGCAGCACCGGCGATGTGCCCGGAGAGCAAGTGTTCGCGCAGCGCCTCGTGGTCGACGACGATGCCACGACAAAGATTGAGAAAGAGGCTTCGTGGTCGCATCTTCGCGAATTCGTCGGCACCGAAGAGGCCGGCATTGCCGGGACGGCCGTCCACGTGCAAAGAGACCGTCTCTGCCTCGCTGAGCAACTCCTCCAGGCTGTCGCAGCGGCGGGCGTTGCCGAGCGCCAGCTTGTCCGCGACGTCGTAGAACAACACCCGCATGCCGAGGGCTTCGGCTACCACCGACAGCTGGCTGCCGATGTTGCCGTAGCCGACGATGCCCAAGGTTCGGCCTCGAACCTCGTGGGCGCCCTTGGCCGACTTGTCCCAGACGCCCGCATGCATGGCAGCGTTCTTGTCAGTGAGGTGCCGGGCGAGCGCGATGATCTCCGCAATGACCAACTCGACCACGCTGCGGGTGTTGGAGAACGGAGCGTTGAAAACCGCCGTGCCGTTCCGTGATGCCGCTGCGACGTCGATCTGGTTGGTGCCGATGCAGAATGCACCGATGGCCATCAGATCAGGACATTCGTCCAATACCGCCCGGGTCACGTTCGTCTTGGACCGGATACCCAGCAGCTGCACGCCCGGCAGAGCGGCCCGCAACTCATCCTCATCGAGCGCGCCCTTGGCGCTCGATACCTCGATCCCCCGCTCGCTGAGCAAGCGTTGTGCATCGGGGTGGATGTTCTCGAGCAGCAGAGCCTTCATGGTTTCCTCGTTAGTCGGGCGCGTACGTGGGCAAGCGCAGCGACCAGTGTAGGAAGGCCTCCATCAACGCCGGTCGAAATCTCAGTCTCTTCGGTGGAGGTAGAGGCACTCAGGGCTAACGTCATCCGTCGAGCAAAACTTCGTGTCCGACCTCGGCCGAGGCATAACACGCGTCCACGATCGTTGCCCTGGAGAGGGCCTCGTATCCGCGGTGGTTGGTGTAGTCGCCTGTCCGCACCTTGTCGAGGAAGTCCAGTACGGACGCCTGGTGGAGTCCATCGGGCGGAATGGCTGGCTGCAGCAAGGCCGGGATGCCGTCCTTCTCGGTCCAGATGTTCAGCGTGCGCTGGGGGTCGCTCGGCGCACCCCACTCGACGCTCGCCCCGCCGTCCGAGCCGTATACAGTCACGTAACAGTGATCTTTGGGGATCCACTGAGCCCAGCTGGATTCCAGCAGCAACGTGCCGCCGCCATGCAGCCGGAGAAAGGCGGTGGACAGGTCCTCGACGTCGAACTCGCCTTGCTCGACGCCAGACTTGCGCATGGTTGGTTCAGCTGAGCTTCCGCGTCCCCTGGGCCCGAACTCGGCGTAGGTTGCCGCCGTCGCTGTTCGGACGGCTGGCTCACCGAGCAGGTGGAGCGCCATGTCAAGCATGTGCACACCGATGTCCATCAACGGTCCACCACCCGCGACGGCTCGCCGGGTGAACCAGCTACCAAGTCCAGGAATGCCCTCCCGCCGAAGCCATCCAGCTTTGGCGTAGTAG
>DATFOP010000106.1:0-2452 GCA_035265505.1 Propionibacteriaceae bacterium
ATTGACTGACTGGGCGAGGGCCGACATGGAAAAGGAAGTTGCGTTATCACCCACGCCGGTTCGAATCCCGCATCCTCCGCATGTCGCACAACCATTTTCAATTCCGCTCGGCTAGCGGCCCGTTCCTGGTGATTGGTTCTCGCCATTCCATCCGCGACCAGATCGAGAACGGTCAACGCAAATTGACGCTGCGCCTCAGGTCCCAACGCGACGCCCCGACGCTCGGACTGTGGATCGACGGCGACAGCGCCACCATCCGCAGCGCGACCGTCGCCGGCCGTGCCGCCCCCACCGATCGGCCCCTGAGCAAGTCGTCCTTCGGTTTTAGGTACCTCGGAGCACAGCGGATGGCGTCGAGGTTCAGCTGGAACTCGACCAGCGCGCGGACGACGTCGTGCTTCGCGTCGCGGACAGCACCGATGATGTCAGTGCCGTGCCAGGTTTTTCACAGCCGCCAAACGGTCGTGTGCTCGTAAAACCGGAGGTGGTGGTGACCCGGGAGCTCGTCCTTTGAACTTCGGGCGAGGTGTCGACGCCGTGCGAGACCTGTCACCCCGCCTCATCGCACCACCTCGGGCCGAGCGGCTTCAGAGAAGTAGTCCGGGCTGGCGCGATTCGACCTCGCGCCTAACGTGTCACTGTGACGACCATGACGGGACCTTTGAACATGCGTCTAACCCTGTGAGGTAGATCCTGACTCATCCAGCGGCCTACGCCACTTGGAAGGGTGGACAAGATGATCTCGTCATATTGCCGACGAGAGAGGGCGTCTTGGACGGCCTTGGCCGGATTCGCGTTGCCAACCTCGCCATCCACTTGGGCACCCAGCTTCTGCAGTTGCTCGATACCGAACTCCACCCGCTGTCGAGCGTGGCTATAGTCACCTTCTTCAGCCCCCCGCGCTTCGTCAGTAACCGGCATGTTGGTTATACGGCGGGTCAGGGTCTCCATCGTGCTCTCACGGTGGGCGTGGGCAGTGGCAGGAACGAGCAAGGTGAATTCGCACGGGCCCTTGGTCATCCGATCTCGGATGGACTGAAGAAGATCGCTGCTGCCAAGGGTCCGATTGGCGACAACAAGGATCCGGGACATCGCGATTACCTCCAGGTTGGTTCAGCAACCGAAGGTACGCCAAGGGGAGCCGCCTTGTCACGCGAATAGGCGGGCAATGACTATCTGACTTGGTATCGGGTTGTTGCCCATCACACCGATGACTTGTGATTAGTTTGGCGTGGACAGTGGGCAATGGCCGGGCGCCCAATGAAATACGCCCCTTCGTCGTGTGGAAGTTTTCCTTTCCGCTCTCATCTCTTGTACGAACGGCTCAAGGGCCAAACATGGACACCCGGACGACTTTCTCGAACCGTCAGCCGGGCCACTGCGAGGTGCGATCTGACCGCCTTGCAGCGTAGTGTGGTTTTGCTGTGGTGCCCCTCGGACGGAGGGGAGCGAACCAGCCTCGCGGCTGGCCCTGAGTAGCGGGTTGCTCACGCAGTGACCTGCCTCGAGGGCAGGTGTCGCTGCGCGGGAGTGGCTGGACTTTCTGCCGTCTCCTGCCTGGGCAAGGGATGAGGGTCATGACCGCAGAGCCGTCACAGATTGAGCGCGACGTTTTGGATCCACCCGTGGCGTTCGCCGAGTTGAGCAAGATCGTGCTCGGCGCGGAACCGTTGAACGTCAGTCTTGAACGGATAGCAGTGCTGGCCCGCGCCACCATGCCGGAGGTCGATGAGGTGTCGATGACGTTGTTGGAAGACGGAAAGGCTAAGACAGCGGTCTTCACCGGCCCGCTGGCAATCCAGCTGGACGAACGTCAGTACGACGCCGGCTTTGGACCCTGCCTTGACGCCTCGGTCAGCGGCCAAACAGTCGTGGTGGACACTAGCGACACCGACGGTGCTTACCCTGATTTCGCCGAGGCAGCGCGGGGATACGGCGTCACTCACTCGGTGTCTGTCGGAGTGCCGGTGCCCGAGCGCCTCGTCGGAGCCATGAACCTTTATGCCTCGACGGATCAGCCGCTGGAAGGCGAGACGGTAACCGTGGCGGAGACCTTCGCCGGCTATGCCGCAGTCGCGATGGCCAACGCCGCCCTGTACACCAGTACCGCCGAGCTCGTGAAACAGCTGCACACGGCGATGCAGACGCGAGCGGTGATCGAGCAGGCCAAAGGCATCCTCATGGCCGAACACCGGTACTCCGGCGAACGGGCGTTTCGAGACCTCGCCCGGGCTTCACAACACTCCAACCGCAAATTGCGGGACACCGCCCAGGGAATTGTTGATTCAACCATTGACCACGACTGACCGGTCAGCTCCGAGTTTGGCTTCCAGAGCCTGGGGGTAAGCCCTGCGGCTGGCACGCCGCGCGCGGCCGTCGGGATACGGCCACATCGGCCGGCCGGAGCGACGAATGAGGGGACAGCTCATGCCTGGGACCGAGCCGAGCTCAC
>DATFOP010000107.1:0-2876 GCA_035265505.1 Propionibacteriaceae bacterium
CAGACCGGGCTCACTGGAGAGGCACTCAGCCGCGCGCGTGATGATCCAGGACCTGCCTCAACAACCGCGCCAGTTCGTCGCGCTCGTCCGCCGAGAGCGGGGCGAGTAGCTCGTCTTGGATTCCGGCCAATACTCCGTCGAGCCGCCGGAGCTGCTGGACCCCGGCCGGAGTTATCGTGATGATGTTGCGCCGGCGGTCCTCCGGGTCACGGGCGCGCTCGACCAGACCCCCGTCTGCGAGCTCGTTGACCGTCGCCACGACATCGCTGCGGTCGATGCCGCTGCGCCGACCCAGCGCCGCCTGGCTGGCCGGGCCGAACTCCTCCAGCGCCGCGAGCAAGCGGTAGTGGTAGCCGCGGGCATCGGCGGCGGCCAGCCCCTCCGAAACCAGCCGGCTGGCGTACATCGCCGTCCGGGTCATCAGCCAGCTCGGCTTGCCCCTCAGCCGGGCGGGGGTCGCATCGTCGTCGGCCGTCTTCTGCACATGGATACTCTAACAGAATTTGTTGGCAAGGCCCACGATCTGTGTTATATTGGCGGCGCCAACGTTGGTATGGCCAACATAAGCTGGGCCGCTCACCGGCGACGTAAGGGCGTTCGTGCGGAAACCGCGCTGACACCTGGAGGCGTCGTCCAACCAGAAGGAGGAACCCATGACCAGAGACGACTTGGAGCGCGACGCTACTCGGCTGGGGAGCAACCCCCGAAAAAGGAGACGAACCATGACCACCACCCCCGCCCTCACCCGCGACATCGGCCAGGCCGAGCACACCATGCGCGCCCTGCTCGAGCGGCTGCTCGACGAGGCCGGCCTCTCGTTCCCTGAGTGGACGGTCCTGATCTTCCTCGACGGCGCTGGCTCGCTCAGCCTCAGCGAGCTGGTCCAACGGCAGGTCGACGGTCGCGTGGTGCCCGAGGCCGCGGCCCGGGCCACGGTCGACGGACTCCTGTCGAGGGGCCTGCTCGCCCCGGCCGACGAGGCCCACGGCGCAGGCGGGCCGGGCGGCGACGGTGAGGACCCCCGGCTCGCCCCCACGGCGGCCGGCGAGGCCGTCTACCGGCCCGCCCGCCGGACCGTGGCCCGCATCACCGACGAGCTCTACGGCGACCTGCCCCCGGCCGACCTCGAGGCGACCCACCGCACGCTGGCGGAGGTCACCAGCCGGGCGTTCGCCCGGCTGGCCGCCGCCGGCTGAGCGGCCTCAGCTCATCGACGGGTGGGCCGGGGAGTTCGGCGTCTGTCCCTCCGAAAGCCCACCGCCACGACCTGACCCACCAGCAGACACACCATCAACGAAAGGACGCTCGGAATGCCCGCGATCGATGTGCTCGACTCGACAATGTTCTGCGAGGAGACGGGGACTGGGATGCCGCTCGTATTTCTCCGTGGTAACCCGTCCTCGTGGTATCTCTGGCGGCACGTGCTGCCACGGATCGGCGAGCCAGGCCGCTGCCTCGCGCCCGACCTTATCGGGATGGGCGGCTCCGGCAAGCCCGACGTGCCGTATCGGTACGCCGATCACGCTCGCTTTCTCGACGCCTGGTTCGATGAGCTCGCGCTGGACGGCGTCGTGCTCATCGGCCACGACTGGGGTGGAGCGCTCGCATTCGACTGGGCGACCCGCCACCCCGGGCGCACGCGCGGCGTGGCGTTCATGGAGACGATCGTCCGGCCGATGTCGTGGGACGAGTTCCCGGCCGGCGCACGGTCGCGCTTTGAGTCGTTTCGAACGCCCGGGGTCGGCGAGACGATGGTGCTCGACGAGAACGTCTTCATCGAACAGACTTTGCGCATGACCGTGCTGACCGGGCTGAGCGACGAGGACCTGGAGGCGTACCGCAAGCCGTACCCGACCCGCGACAGCCGGCGTCCGCTGTTGGAGTGGCCGCGCGCGATGCCGCTCGACGGCGAGCCAGCAGACGTGGTCGGCCGAATCGAGGCGTACGACGACTGGCTCGCCAGTAGCGAAGAAGTTCCGAAACTGCTCCTGACTTTCGACACGTCGCCGACCCTGATGATCGGAGCGGAGATGCCCGCTTGGTGCGCGACGAACATCGCCAACCTGGAGATCGAGTACTGCGGAGCGGCCACCTCGCGCCGGAGGATCAGCCCGAGGCGATCGCTGCGGCGACCGCCATGTGGGCGGGTCGGCACCAGCTACGGTGAAGGACGCGTCGGGGATATCCGATGAGGATCTCGCCGCTTTCTCGACCCGCGTGTCGTACCCCCCTCTCTGACAGATCGTTCAGATCCGCACCGCCCTGCGCAATCGGCGTGACTTATCGGCGCGGTCCCACTCGAACATGCGCCTGCGGCACTGCTCGTGGATGCTGGTTACCTTAAGCCTGATGCCGTCGTAGTTCCCGAAGGAGCTTGGCGTAGAGATGGGAGCGTTTTGTCTCCGCAGGCTGCGCTGCGGTCGTAATGTCGGCATAGTATGCTTGAGCCAAGCCAAAGTTCTGGTGCCTTGCGGCGATGGGCGCAGGCATAAATGAAACCTGCTTCAAGATGCGCTCTCTTGCCCCGTTTGGGGTGAGAGGGCGTTTCCGTGCGTACCAGCAAGCGTATAAGGAGGCGCAGGAGAGAAGGCCGTAGCTGGAGGATCTTGAGTGGCTCTAATGGGTTCCAATGCCAGATACTGAACGGTTGCGAGGTAGCCTGCACTACGACCGTAAAGGTCAAATAGAGCCATCCCGCATTGAATCGCAGTGTTATGAGAGGAAAGTCAAGGTAGCAATATACTTTGCACACCTAGCGGTCTTCGCCGTGCATCAGAGGCGTCGGTGCATGACGTGAAGGCCGACGCGGCCCAGCGTGGGGTGCTCAAAAGCCTCGGGAACGGTCCCGATGATGTGAAATCCGAGCGCCTGCCAAA
>DATFOP010000108.1:0-2317 GCA_035265505.1 Propionibacteriaceae bacterium
CCTGGCGACCGGGTTCTCGTCACCGGGGCCGGCCCCGTCGGCCTCTACGCAGCGCAGGTTGCGCGGGGCTTCGGGGCCACCGGGGTGACGGTCACTGATCTGAGTGACTTCCGACTTAGCAAGGCGACCGAGCTCGGATTGTCAGCAGTTAGAGCCGGTGATCCGATCAATGAGCAGTTCGATGTCCTCCTCGAGTGCTCCGGTGCTCAACCAGCGCTGACGACAGGCATGCGAACCCTTGCTCCGGCCGGACGGGTCGCGTTGATCGGGATGGGCGCAGACAGTGTGTCCATCGATGTGCCATTGGTTCAAGGTCGAGAACTGACGATCTGCGGTGTCTTCCGCTATGCCAACACCTATCCGCTAGCACTCCAGCTGATCGCCTCCGGCGCGGTCAACGTTTCCGATGTGATCAGTCACCGGTTTTCTCTCGCCGAAACCGAGCAGGCGCTCACCATCGCAAGACACGACCCGCGCGCCCTCAAGGCGATGGTGTTGCCCCAGACCTGATCAATTCGGTGACAAGGTGACTTTGAGCCCTCTAGCAAGACTTTGAGCCCGATATCCGAGGCTCAGGGTATGGCCAGGGGGCTCAAAGTCGCCGGAACAGTTCTGGCGCAGCCGCGGGAGCGACTACGCCAGAGAACTGGTCGTCAGGTGCTACTTGACGCCACCTGCCGTGAGGCCGGCGACGATACGGCGCTGGAAGAGCAGGACCGCTATCAGCAGCGGCACGGTGACGATCACGCCAGCAGCCATGATCGTGCCGTACGGCGTGTCGAACCCAACGGTGCCGGTGAACTTGCTGATCGCCACCGTCGCCGTCTGCCTCTGCGGTTCCTGCAGGAACCTCAGCGCGACGAGGAACTCGTTCCATGCACCGATGAACACGATGATTGCGGTGGTGAAGACCGCGGATGCGGCCAACGGACGGACGACCTTCCGAATGCCGCTCCAGGTATGCATCCGTCGACCATGGCCGCCTGCTCCAACTCATTCCCAAGTTGCTTGAAGAAGGCGGTCAGGTTCCACACGGCCAGTGGAAGACCAAAACTCAGGCTCGGCAGCATTACGGCCTGGTAGGTGTTGACCCAGTGCGGGAACCAGGATGATCGCGTAGGCAACGGCCGGCCGTATCGGCTCTGCGTCGCCTCTTGATAGGCGAAAATCGAGACGTTTCCACGTACTACTTACCAGCGCCGATCATGCCGTAAGGCAAGTCGAACATCGGCAACGTGTCGAGGGTCCGGAACAAAACCGCGACGACCAGGGTCGGTTTCACCATGGGCAAGGTGATGCGCTGGAATTGCTGCCAGGTAGAGGCACTGTTTACCTTGGCCGCCTCGTAAACCTCAGCTGGAATCGTTTGCAGACCGGCGAGGGTCAGAAGTCCGATGAATGACGGTCCAGAAAGATGCCCCGCTGTCCGACAGCCAGAAATCTCGCGACCCAGAATCCGGTTCATGACCCCTGAAGAGTCCAAGATCAGCTTCCACATGAGGGCCGAGACAATCGTCCGGATCGCCCACGGGAGGAGGCTGCCACCCCTAACCACTCCGCGGCCGCGGAAGGCCTTCGCCATGATCAGCGCCATCGCCACGCCGAGAACTGTCTGCAAAAGGACGGACATGATGGTGATCATGGTTGCGCTCGGGAAGGCATTCCGAGAGCCGGTCCACCGTGCCCCAGTTCCCCTTGAACCGGGTTCTGGCCGGCTAGCCCAGTCCATTCATGACGGATGTGCTTGAAGCGGTGTTGATCAACTGAAAAGTGCTCCTGGCTTGGGAGAATGAGGCGTGTCTAAGGTCTCGTTCGGCCAAGGTGAGGAGCACTTTCCAGGTGAAGGGTACTTCGTGGTCACAGGGGTTGTCAGTCACCGCTGACGGTGATGGCGTGGTGCCGCTGGCTGGGGCCGTGTCGATCCGGCTGCTAGCGGATCGAGTAGGCCTGACCCAGAGGCTGTCGACAGCTTTGTCGCGGCGGTCGTTCTCTCCGGTCCATGATCGGGGCCAGGTGTGGGTGGACGTCGCCACGATGCTCACCGCGGGTGGTGAGGCGATCTCTGACATCGACACGCTGAGGCAGCAAACGCCTCTGCTCGGTCCGGTCGCTTCGGCGCCGACGGTGTGGCGCAGCTTGAATGAGGCCAGCCCGGCCGCGCTCAACAGGGTCGAGAAGGCTCGAGCCAAGGTCCGGTGTCACGTGTGGAGTCTGCTGTCCCAGCCGCCGGCGTCGAAGGTCGCCGGCATCGATCTGGGCGAGGTGGTGGTGTTGGACGTCGACGCCACGCTGGTGACCTGCCACTCGGAGAAGGAGC
>DATFOP010000109.1:0-2991 GCA_035265505.1 Propionibacteriaceae bacterium
CACGGGTAGGCGGGGCCTATTTCTTTGGGACCCGAACGAGTGGGCCACCGTGCTTGCCTCCTACAACCGCTCCTTCGACTGGGCTGGCGTGGGGGCCGGGATTACCCACCGCACGAGGATGGCGGTGGTGAGCTCGACCACTCCCTGGCACCAGTCGGCGAGGGTCGGCGCCTCGGTGCACAGCCCCTGGGTGCCGACTCTGCGCCTCGACTCGGGGGACCTGCTGGAGAGCATCGTCGAACGGCTGAATGCATTCCAGCCCAAGGTTCTTGTGGCCTACGCTTCGATGGCACACCTGCTGGCAGAAGAGCAACTCGCTGAGCGCCTACGTATCTCCCCAGGCTTCGTCTTTGCCAGTTCTGAGGTCTTCACCGGGCAGGCGAGGCGACGCGTCGAGGAAGCTTGGGGTAACAAGCCATTCGAGGTATATGCAGCGACCGAGCCTGCTGGAATCGCCTCCCAATGTGAGCAGCACAGGGGTATGCACCTCTTCGAGGATCTCGTCGTAACCGAGGTGGTGGATGAGAACAACAAGCCCGTGCCACCGGGAGTCTACGGCGAGAGGGTGCTCGTCACGGTGCTGTTCTCTCGCACCATGCCCCTGATCCGCTACGAGATGAGCGACAGCGTGAGGCCGGCTTCTTCTCCTCACTGTCCCTGCGGGCGTCCTTTCGCCCTCATAGAGGGCATCCAAGGGCGAGAAGAGGACGTGCTGCACTTCCCTGCCACATCCGGGGGGCAAGTCTCGGTGCAGCCCATAGTGTTCCACCGCGTGATGGACACCGTACCCGCCGGCGGGTGGCAGGTAGTTCAGGGACCCGAAGGGCTGACCGTTTTGCTGAGCGGTGTACGTGAGGACTTCGCGGACACTATCCTGATCGACTCGCTAAGGCGCGAGCTCGAGACCCAGAGGGCAATCGTACCGCCCGTTAAGGTGAGTCGGGTGCCGAGAGTCTCCCGCACCACCGTCGGCAAGGCTCCCCTTATCAAGGCCCACGTGCCAGGGCCTTGGAGGAAGCCATGAACTCACAACCCTACCACTCGATGGGTTATGGAGGGTAAGGATGTCTAGGAAATGGTGGTTCACCGCCGCCGCGGCGTTGGTAACGGCCACGCTCTACCGTAACCGGCTGCGCGCCTATCTCGAACAAGCCTCTGCCAACGTCCGCGCCTTCGACTTGCCCAGTGCCGGGGCTTACGATGCACTGGTTGCCTCGGTCCTGGAAGGCCTCTACGCCCGCGTCACCGGCGAGGTGGCCGCTGCATACCCAGGTGGGAAATTACTCGAGATCGGGAGTGGTCCGGGCCGGCTCGCCGTGCGGCTGGCGCGGGAGGCTCCCGGCATGACGCTGACCGGCGTGGATATCTCGGAGGCGATGGTCGAGCGTGCGGCCCGCCGCGCGGCTGGAGCCGGTCTCTCAGAGAGGGTGCGGTTCGAGGTTGGTGACGTCGCGGCGATGCCGCTACCCGACGGGGAGTTCGACGGGGTGGTGAGCACACTCTCCCTGCACCACTGGCCGGACCCGGCCAGTGGGCTGGCCGAGATCCACCGGGTCCTCAAGCCCGGCGGAGAGGCACGGATCTACGATCTCGCCCACTGGCTGTGGCCTCCGGCGCGGGGCGGTGACCGGCTCGCCCAGTTGGCGGCCGCGAGTCCTTTCGGCGAGGGGGAAGTGGAGATAGTCCGCTGGCCGGGTTCCGTGCCGGCGTTCGTCATGCTGTTACTGCGGCACCAACCTCTGCCGTAGGAAGTGACAAGATGTGCAACGCGCTAAGGAGGACGTAGCCATCATGACCAACAACGACCCTAGGGCTGCGGCAACAGCCGATCACCAGCATGTTCCCGTGCGACGCGGCACGTTCGAGCTCCGTGGCGTGCACTGCTTGCGCTGCGCCGGTGCCGTCGAGCGGGTCCTGAGGGAGCAGCCACACATCACCGAGGTTCAGCTGGACTGGAAGAACGACGTCGTCCACGTCGGCTACGACCCCGCGAGTATCGGCCCTGAAGATCTCGAGCAGGTGATCACGCAGACCGGCTGCGACTGCAGCCCGGCCGAGGTCGAGGAGGAGCACCACCATGAGGCCATGGCGCCCCCAGAGCGGCGGATGCAACACCTCGGCCACGGCGTGGATACGCAGCCCATATCGATGGGCACAAAGCACGACCGGATGCAATACGAGATGCCGGCTACCCATGCGGACCACGGCGACCACGCGGATCACGACATGTCCGATCCCAATATGGCGGCGACGATGGAACGCGATATGCGCAACAAGTTCTTCGTCGCCTTGCTGCTCACCATCCCGACCGTGCTCTACTCGCCGCTGGGCATGAACCTGCTAGGCGTGCAGCTGCCAACGTTCGGGCTGGGCGAGAATCTGATCATGCTGCTGCTCTCCACACCGGTCGTGTTCTATTCGGGTTGGATCTTCATCTCTGGTGCTTACCATTCTTTGCGGCGGCGCACGCTCAACATGAGCGTGCTCATCGCAACCGGCGTGCTCGCTGCCTACCTCTTCAGCGTCCTCATCACCTTCCTCGGCGGTGAGACGTTCTACGAGGCAGCAGCAATGCTCGTCACCTTCGTCCTCTTTGGGCACTGGATGGAGATGCGCTCCAGGCGCGGCACAACCGACGCCCTTAGGGCTCTCTTCGACCTTGTGCCGCCGCAGGCGACCGTGATCAGGGACGGTGAAGAGATGACTATCCCGAGCAGCGAAGTGCGGCTTGACGACACCGTCGTCCTGCGGCCGGGAGACAAGGTGCCGGTCGACGGCGAGGTCATCGAGGGTGAAACGAGCATCGACGAGGCGCTGGTGACGGGCGAGAGCGTTCCGGTCACGAAGCGTCCCGGGGACGCGGTGATCGCCGGTTCCATCAACCGCAGCGGCAGCGTTCGCTTCAGGGCGACCGCCGTCGGCGCGAACACCACGCTAGCCCAGATCGTGGATCTGGTCCAGCAAGCACAGAGCTCCAAGGCGCCGGGACAG
>DATFOP010000110.1:0-4862 GCA_035265505.1 Propionibacteriaceae bacterium
TGCAGCGGAAATCTAAGGCGATCACCCTCGTCTTTGAGGAGCTTGGGCGATGTGCGCTGTGCAACCCGCGCCGCAAGCTAGCAGCTACCACCACCTATCGAGGAGGTAGCAGCCATGATCAACTCCCAACACCGTCGCATCGCGACGGCCGCCGCGATTCTAGCCCCTAGCGGCCGGTTCTGCGACCGTCCCTGCGGCGGCGCGCCCTCTCGATCCCGACCCGGCGCCGCCTCGCAGCAGCGCATTCCCAGACTCACCGCTGAACTGTCCGTTGCGTCGGATCGACCGTCAACTTGTACGGTGCGACGATCTGACCGGAGCCGGCGTGACAGCCCCACTATTCATCCCGGAACTCGCAACGATCGTGCAGGTACGCGGGCGCCAGCTCTCGGTCGATGATCAAGGTTCGTACTGGACGAGCGGCAACCTGATCGGCCGTTGGACGGTGTTCACCGCTGAGACCCTGCCTGGGTACGCCATCCCGGAGGCGCCGTGGACGCTGGTGCAGACCGGTCAGGAGCGGTTCGACGGATGTATCGACCAGAACCACAGCGAACATTGCGACTCCAGTGATCCACTGGGTGCGCTGAACTTCGAGTACCTGATGTGGGTCCGTTACGAGCCGAACACCGGGCGGCTGATCGAAGGCAACTGCGTGCACCCAATCACAAGCGGAACCCAAGACTTCGCCGGCGCTCGTGGCGTGCTGACGATGCACGACATCCCGGTCGGTCGCGGCGTGGAGGCCCGCACGAAGTACCAGGGCAAGATCGTGCTGAACGCCGTCCCGAACGAGCGGGTGGTGCCGCAGAATCACGACGTATCGGCGGTGTCAGGGGCTCGTACCGCAGGCTGCTAGCCCGACACCGCCAGCTGGTCCTGGATGTAGGCCAGCACATCGCGGTCACTCGTCAGGCAGCCACGCCGGTCCAACTCGGCGACCACTGCGTCCCCGAGCGCAGCGGTGAACTCCGAGGCCATGTAATCACCGGCACCAAACAAAGACGCCAAGCGTCCCGAGGCAAACCATGCAGACTCTCAGAAGCTACGTGACGTGACTGAACGTAGGTTTCGACAACGGCGAGGCAAGGAACATAAGGAGATGCCGGCGGAAATCTAAGGCGATCGCCCTTGTCCTTTGGGGAGCTTGGCGATGTGCGCTGTGCAACCCGCGCCGCAAACCAGCAGCTACCACCACATATCGAGGAGGTAGCAACCATGATCAACTCCCCAACACCGTCGCGCCCTCTCAATCCCGACCCGGCGCCGCATCGCAGCATCGCATTCTCAGGCTCACCGCTGAACTGTCCGTTACATCGGATCGACCGTCAACTCGTACGGTGCGACAACCTGACCGGAGCCGGCGTAGCTGCCCCGCTGTTCATTCCGGAACTCTGACTACCAAGAGGCCCTAGCAGCAACCGAGACCGCCGGCCCACAGGTCGATAATGACCCTGTGCCCAGGCGTCTGCGGCAGGCCCCCTTGGTCGGACGGCTGGCGGAGACCAGTGCCCTCGACGAGGCCCTCCGCATCTCTGCGGAGAGCTCGGGGGGCGGCCCGGTCGCCGTGGTCATTGCCGGAGACGCGGGAATCGGGAAGAGTCGCCTGGCCGCCGAGGTGACCGGCCGGGCCGCCGCCGCTGGCTGGCTGTTGCTGAGTGCGGGATGCGTCGACCTCGCGGAGGGATCAGTGCCCTACCTCCCGCTCGTGGATGCCTTGAGGGCGATTACCGCAGCGGACCTCCCACCAGTCCTCGAACACTGGCGCCGCGGGGAGACTGAGCCAGCCGGGCCCGAGCTGTCGCCGGACATGGCCCGGGGTCGGGTGTACGCCGCCTACCTCGACCTGCTGCGCGCACTGAGCGAGGAGGCCGCGCTAGCGCTCGTCGTTGAGGACGTGCACTGGGCTGACCGCGCCACGCGAGACCTGCTTAGCTATTTGATCCGCGGGCTCGGTACGCCGCAGTTCCAGGCCAGGGTGCTCGTGCTGCTGACCTACCGATCCGACGAACTGACCGGGACTTCACCCGTACGCGCCTGGCTAAGCGAGCTCCTCCGCTTCCCGGGTGTGTCGCGATTGGACTTGGGGCCGCTGGACCAGGCTGACGTGACGGCGCAGTTGGCTAGCCTCGGTACCTTCGACCGACGACAGGCTGAGGAGATCTACCGGCGATCGGAGGGAAACCCCTTCTACGTCGAGGAACTGGCGGCGCTGTGGTCACAGGGCGATCAGCGCGTGCCGGAGGTGGTACGCAACCTCGCCGACGTCCGCGTGGGCCAGCTGGAACCGCGGGTACGCGAGCTGGTCCGACTGCTTGCCGCCTTGGGACGCCCGGCAGGTTTCGAGCTCCTGCAACTCCTCTCTAAGGGCTCACCCGATGAGCTGCTTGCCGCGCTGCACGCGGTGGTCGACACAGCGATCGTGACCGTGGACCGCGAGTCGTCGAGCTACCGGTTCCGGCACGCCCTGCTGGCAGAGGCCGTCCTCGACCAGTTCCTACCCGGCGAGCGGGCCGCGGTGCACGCCATCATCGCGGAAGTGCTGGCGCAACGGCCGGCCCTGTCGACCGGCCCGAGCGAGCTCGGCTATCACCAGGCGTCGGCGGGAGATCTTTTGGCTGCCCTGGCGTCCTACCTGGCTGCCGCCAACGACGCCGAGCGTGTGTACGCCTTTGGGGAGGCCGGCGGGTATCTGGAGCGGGCACTCGATCTCTGGGCCCGCGTGCCCGACGCCGCAGCCGCTACCGGACGTTCCCGAGGAGACGTATTGGTCGGCGTGGCGCAGAACTTGGGTCGTGCTGGAGACTTCGACCGCGCCGTTGCGTACACCACCGCTGCCCTCGCCGAACCGGGGATCGCCGGCGACCCCAAGGGTGGGGCCGAGTTGTGGCAGCGAATCGCGCGGTACCACCTGCAGGACGGCAACGGTCCGCCGGCGTTCGCGGCTCTCCAAGCGGCCGCGACGCTACTCGATTCGGCGCTTCAACCGCGGGGTCGATCTCGACTCGCGGCAGAACACGCTCTGGCGCTCGCCATCTGGGGCGGCCCGGCGGAGGCGACTACGCAGGCCGAACGGGCATTGCGACTCGCCGCCGAGGACGGTGACCTCGCCGCGCGAGGTCTGGCGCTCAATGCCTCCGGCGTGGCACGGGCTTCGGCTGGTCGGCTTGAAGACGCTGAGCGCGACCTTCGGGAAGCGCTGGATCTGGCCCGTGCCGACGGCTCCATCGATGACATCGGCCGCGCCATGATGAACCTCGGGCACGTGCTGCTCTGCGCCGGCAGCAACGAGGAATCTCTCGAGCTATCCGAGGCGGCGATCGCCGAGAACGAAGCCTTGGGACTCGACCTGCGGCGTGGTGCGATGAACCGGAACAACGCAAGCGAAGCCTTGTTCGCTCTCGGCCGGTGGGACGAGGCCATCGCCCAGGCTGACATCGTCCGCAATCGCACCGAGTTCCGGGCCGCGGGCCGTGTGGCCTGCATCGTCCGGGCTCGAGTGGCCACGGCCCGGGGCGAGAACGATCTAGCCGAGTCGCTGCTGTCCTGGCTGGAACCCAATGACCAGGGCCAAGATGAGCGGTACATTGGCGCGGACCGGTGGTTGGTGGTCGCGGAGAGCGCCGCATGGGCCGGGCGCTACGACGAGGGCCGGGCTGCGATTGCCGCTGGCATCGAGCTGGTGGCCGGCACGGATGCCTGGTATACCGCGCGACTGTGCGCCGTCGGCCTCAGGCTCGAGGCGGACCGCCGCGTATCCGCTCACGCGCGTCGCGCTCGCAGTGAGGAGGCAGCTACCCGGCAGCGGGCCGACGAGCTCATTTCGGCCGTGGCGGACATTGTTGGGCCCGGCGAAATCGAGGCCTGGGTGAGACAGACCCGGGCCGAGTACCTCCGGCTCGGCGGAGTTGACCAGTCCGACTCAGTTGACCGGTGGACTGGTGTACGCGACCGCTGGCGGGCCCTACGACAGCCCTATCCCGAGGCGTACGCGAGCTTGCGCCTTGCCGAAGCCGAGCTCGCCGCCGGGGACCGGCGGGCCGCTTCGCGTGAGCTCGCTACCGTCGCGACGCTGGCTGAACAGCTCGGAGCCGCCCCGCTGGCGGCCCTGATAGCCGATGTCGCCCGCCGGGCCGGGATTGAGACGGTCCCCACGGCCACTCTCGACGGCTTAACTGCACGCGAACGGGAGATCTTGGCCAGGGTCGTCGCCGGCGAGTCAAATCGCGACATAGCGACCGCGCTGTTCATCAGCCCGAAGACAGTCTCGGTACACGTGTCCGCCCTGCTGCGCAAGTTTGGCGTCAGCGGACGCGGTGATCTGAGCACGGCAATGCAGGCTAGTGAGCTTGGGGCGCCGCCGTACCGCTGATAGCGGCACTGCCACCCCTTCTCGTCGCGCACCTCGTTCCGGCGAGCCGGCCGACCAGATCGACGCCCATTGCCCGCAACGTGCGGTAGTGCAGTCGTGGCCGCCGTCCTTGCCGGTGGTCTGGTTGTTCGCGAACAACCGCGCCGCCGGCGCGGGCAGTGCGCTGACCAACGTACGAAACCAGTTGGTCTCGTTCAGCCAGGTCTCCCCGGGATTCGCGCGCTTCGGCGGCACGACTAGTCAGGCTGGTGACGGCTGAGCGCGCGGTACATAGCGCTGCCCAACCATCCGGCCTGGCAGCTCACGCAATCACATGAGGTAAATGCGCGACGATTGGGAATCGTTCAGGCGGGCACCAACTCGCGTTCGGCCGCTCGATCGGCCGCACGGTCGAGCGGCTCAGCCAGGACTGGGGACTGCGGCCGTATCAGGTTTCGCTTGCCTGGTTGCTGTCCCGCCCGGCCGTCGCATCGGCGATCGTCGGCGCCGA
>DATFOP010000111.1:0-3670 GCA_035265505.1 Propionibacteriaceae bacterium
AATTCGCTCGCTGAGGGCTTGCCAACACCTCCTTCGGAGTCTCGCCTGCGAGCTGCCATGTCGACGGTCACCCCGGCCGGCGCGCCCACGGTCACCGGCTCCATCGGCGCCGCTGACGGGTCCCGTTCCGGTTACACCCGATCCGAGCTGGGGCAGACTGGCAAGACCATTTTCGACGTAGACGGGGGCGCCCATCAGTGGCACGAGGGGATTGCCGGACCGAGCCTTGGAGGGGGACCGTATGGGACTGCTGGACGGGAAGGTGGCGTTCATCACCGGCGTGGCGCGCGGGCAGGGACGTTCCCACGCGCTGCGGATGACCGAAGAGGGCACGGCCGGCTGGAGCTCGCCGCCGAGCCACTCCAGGGCCTGCCCCGCCTTCAGCACGTTCCGATACGTCGCATCCGAGAGGTGGACGTGTACCGAGCTGGTTGGCGCGAGGTGGCGGCTCTCGATCGCGGCCACATCAAGCCTCTCCACCGGGCGCGGACCTGATGAAGGGGATGACTTGCACCTCGAGGAGGCGGAGGGGTTTGTGAATCAGACGAAGGCTCCGAGGCCGGTGATGGCTCGGCCGACGATAAGGGTGTTCATCTCTGCCGTGCCCTCGTAGGAGTACAGCGCCTCGGCGTCGTTGAAGTAGCGGGCCACCCGGTACTCGAGGAGCACGCCATTCCCGCCGAGGATCTCTCGGCCATGGGCGACCGTCTCGCGCAATCTCTTGGTGCAAAACAGCTTGGCCAGGGCAGCGTGTTCATCTCGGCAGAGGTTGGCGTCTTGGAGCTGAGCGACCCGCACCGCCATTCCGAGCGAGGAGGTGATGTTGCCCAGCATCTTGGCCAGGTGGTCCTGAATGAGCTGAAACTTGGCGATCGGGCGCCCGAAGAGCCTGTCAGCAATTTTGTGTAAGAGGAGCCTCTCCCACGTCGCTGTTATTCGTCAATCTAGCAGATGTTGAGCCGTCCTGGGAAGTGTATCTCGAAGGCGTTGAGTGCTTCATTCCAACCCCACGTGCCGGTGCCGGCGTCCCCACCTCGGGTGGTGTTCAAGTCCCGGGCCACCAGCCGGAGCAGCTTGAGGGCGGCGTCGTCGTCGGGGAAGTGCCCTCGAGTCTTGGTGACCTTGCGCAGCTGGTAGTTCACCGACTCGATCATGTTGGTGGTGTACACGATCTTGCGGATGACCGCCGGGTAGGCGAGGAAGGGGATGAACTGCTCCCAGGCGTGGCGCCACAGGGTCACGATCCCCGGGTAGCGGTCCCCGTGCTCGAGTTCGAACAGGTCCAGCGCCTCGGCCGCTGCCTCCACGGTCACCGCCGTGTAGATGGCGCGCAGGGCCGGCATGAGGCGCTTGCGGTCCTTCCACGACGCGAACCGCAGTGACGCTCGGATCAGATGGATCACGCAGGTCTGCACCGTGGCCGCCGGCCAGGTCGCCTCGATGGCGTCGGGCAGTCCCTTGAGCCCGTCACAGCACACGAAGATCACGTCGGCCACACCTCGATGGCGGATCTCGGTGAGCACGCTCAACCAGAACTTGGCGCCCTCGCCGCCGTCGCCCAGCCACACCCCGAACACGTGCTTACGGCCGTCCACGTCGACGCCGATGGCCAGGTAGGCGGGCCGGTTGGTGACCACCCCCTGGGTGCGCACCTTGATGACCAGCGCGTCGATGTACACGATCGGGTACACCGCGTCGAGGGGCCGGTGCTGCCACTCGCGCAGCTCCTCCACCACCCCGTCGGTCACCCGAGACACCAGGTCGGGGGACACCTCGACGCCGTACATGCGTTTGAGCTCCCGGCGGATGTCCCGAGTGGACAGCCCCCGGGCGTAGAGGGCTACGACGTTGGCGTTGAACCGGGCCAGCCGGGTGGAGCCCTTGGGCACGATCACCGGTTCGAAGCTGCCGTTGCGGTCCCGAGGCACGTCCACATCGATGGCGCCGATCTCGGTCAGCACCCGCTTGGGACTCGTGCCGTTGCGACTGTTCCCCGACCCGCGCCCAGCCGGGTCGCCCCGCTCATAGCCCACATGGTCGGTGAGCTCCTCGTCGAGGGCTCGTTCCAAGATCGTCTTGGTCAACTCGGCCAGCACGCCGCCCTCGCCCAGCAGCTCCAAGCCCTCAGCCCGGACCTTGGCCATCAGCTGATCCACCACATCAGCCGGGATCGGCTCTGGCGAACTCACCGAACGGTCACGCTCACCGCCCGCCACACTCGATATTGTCGCAGCACCATCGGTCATCATCATCGGATCACCCTCCTGTCCCCGAAGGCTTCCTCAGCCCTCAGATCAAGTGGGGGACCCCTTACACAGAGTTCCTGACAGGTCCCGAACTCCTGGCGCACCGCCACGCCGGGTACGGCGGGACGGGTGGGGTTGATCCGGCTCTTGGCCTGCATGCCCGTCTTCTCATCCACTGACCACACCACCGCGTTCTCGGGCGGGTTCAGGTAGAGACCGCACACGTCGCCCGCCTTGGCCCAGAAGTCGGGGTCGTGGCTGGTCATCCACGACTCCACCTGCCACGGCTTGAGATCCAAGGCTCGGCAGATGCGCCACGCCTGCGACGGAGAGATCGGCACCCCGTGCTCACCCATGGCCGCCGCCAACGCTTCCATGGTCCACCGGGTGGCTCCCTCAGGGGGTGGTTCGGTCACCGTTTTCACCAGCAGCAACACGTCGTCGTGGTCGTACACGCAGGGACGGCCGGGGCGCTCCTCGTCTTCCAAGCCGGCCAGCCCGAGGTCGCTATAGCGGGCCCGCCACAACCCAACCTGGTTGTAATGCAAATCGACCAGGCCGGCGATCTCCCGATTAGAGCGGCCCTCAGCGGCGAGCAACACGATTCTCGCTCGCTTGGCCGCTCTCGCCTCGACCGTGCCCGAACGCACCCGCCCTTCCAGAATCGGTCGATCATCAGGACGCACCATCAACGCCGGAAGCCGCATCCGGCCATCAAATCACATCAGCGTTGTTTACGCGGTGATCCACTAGCCGTCGATCGGTACTCGCATCTCCTCCATCGGCACGCGTCGCGATCGCGAGCATGGCCGAAGCCTCGTGGAGCGCTGGGCGCCCCCAGCCAGCGTGGAAAGGAACGTCGGCAGGTTCAGCCGCCGCGCAAACGAGCGCAGTGGGCGAAGCCGTGGTCTGTGTCGAGCTCGAATGCCTCCACGAACTGCCCAGGTCCAATCTGGACGATCTCGCCGGTCGGCCTGACCTTCAGCTGTGGCTTCGTGAAGTCGAAGTCGAACAGGATCGCTCCCTCACCGCCCGCCGGGTACGGCGTAATCTGGAGGACGCCACTGGCGAACAAGGGCCGAGCGACGTTCTCAGGATTGTTCGCGCCAGGTATCACGCCGGGTGGTTCCAACTCACCTTGGCCTGCGCACCATTGCGCCACGATTTCGTGAATGAACGCGTGGGCCGGCTGGACGGCCACGCCAACGCTCAACAACGCACCGAGGGCGACGGCGCCCACCATTCGTCGAATTCTCATGAATGTCCTTCCGTTTGATTCCTCAACCATGGGCGCGAACACTGGCAACACCTCCAACAAACGATCGTCCCCGGACGATCTCAACTCCGTCCGCGCCGTCCACGCGGACAGCTCGCTCTACTGTCGCGCCATACTGCGGGTGGGTCAACGGCCCACGCCGCAAGGT
>DATFOP010000112.1:0-4674 GCA_035265505.1 Propionibacteriaceae bacterium
TCGAGACCAGAGGAGGTGGAGTTCGCGCATGCGTCCCTACGAAGTCATGGTCATCTTCGACCCTGACACCGAGGAGCGTTCGGTCCAGCCGACGCTCGAGCAATATCTGACCGTCATCACCAAGGGTGGTGGCACCGTGGACAGCCTGGACATCTGGGGTCGTCGCCGTCTGGCGTACGAGATCCGTAAGAAGTCCGAGGGAATCTATGCGGTGATCAACCTGACCGCCAACCCGGCCGATGTCAAGGAACTGGACCGCCAGTTCACCATCAGCGAGCAGATCATGCGGACCAAAGTCATCCGCCCAGATCTGCACTGAGTCCGATCTCTCTCGGACTGTTATCCACAGATCAGCAACGATGAGGTGCCAACGTCAGCCCCAGCTGGCACGCTAGCCCTGACTTTGGCTTCAGATCTACGGCCTCTTCGGAAGGAAACGCCATGGCAGGCGAAACAACCATCACGCTGGTCGGCAACCTCACCGCCGACCCGGAGCTCCGCTTCACGCCCTCGGGGGCTGCAGTGGCCAACTTCACCGTCGCATCCACTCCGCGCACCTTCGACCGTCAGACCAACGAGTGGCGTGACGGCGATGCGATGTTCCTCAACTGCGCCGTCTGGAGACAGGCTGCGGAGAACGTGGCTGAGTCGCTGCAGAAGGGCATGCGGGTCATCGTCCAGGGCCGCCTGAAGTCCCGCAGCTACGAAACCCGGGAGGGCGAGCGCCGGACCGTCTTCGAGATCGACGTCGACGAGATCGGGCCGGCGCTTAAGTACGCCACGGCCAAGGTGTCCCGCAATGCCAGTGGCGGACAGGGCGGCGGTGCCCGCAGCTCCGGAGGCGGAAGCGGCGGCGGCGGCAGCAGCTACGGCGACGACCCGTGGGCAACTGGCGGTTCGGGCGGCGACAGTGCCGGAGCGCGCCCCCAGCAGACCTCCGATCCGTGGAGCACCCCGCAGTCGGAAGACCCGCCTTTCTGATCAACACCGACGTGCCCTGACTTATGAAGGGCGCGATCCATATCAAGGAGAGCACCAACCATGGCCAACGTGCCGCCCGCGAAGCGCATACCGAAGAAGAAGTCGAACCCGCTTCGCTCGGGACAGAATATCGATTACAAGGACACCGCCACGCTGCGGAAGTTCATCTCGGAGCGCGGCAAGATTCGCGCTCGCCGCGTGACCGGCCTGTCGGTGCAGGAGCAGCGCCGGGTCGCCATAGCCATCAAGAACGCTCGTGAGGTTGCGCTGCTGCCGTACGCCTCGACGGCTCGCTGAGCCAGGAGGTCGACGACATGAAGCTCATCTTGACGGCTGCGGTCGACAAGCTCGGCTTGGCCGGCGACGTGGTTGAGGTCAAGGACGGGTACGGGCGCAACTACCTCGTGCCTCGAGGCTTCGCCATCCGCTGGACCAAGGGCGGCGAGAAGCAGATTGAGGGCATCAAGCGGAGCCGCGATGCTCGCGAGATCCGCGGACTGGACCATGCCAACGAGGTTCGTACGCAGCTGGAGGGTCTGGCAGTCGAACTGCCGGTACGGGCAGGTGAGACGGGGCGGCTTTTCGGTGCGGTTACCGCCGCGGATGTGGCATCGGCGATCAAGAAGGTCGGGGGCCCCACCGTAGATAGGCGAAGCATCGAGATCAGCCAGCCGATCAAGTCCGTGGGCCCGCACACCGTCGGCGTGAAGCTGCACGATACGGTGACTGCGCACATCCGGCTGGATGTGATCAGTCAGGCCTGACCTGGCTATGCGCCGGAGCCGTCAATCCTCAGCACGCGTTCGTGAAGGTCGCAGGCACGTAAGGTCGATGCATGATCCTGCCTGACCCGGCAATGCAAGCTCGGCGCCGCCGCAGCTTCTTGATCCGGTTGGTGCCGATGTTCGTGGCGCTGGGTCTCGTCATCGCCAGTGTGGTGCTACCGCATATCAGCGTCGAGGGAGCCACGAGCTACAGCCGCTCCCTGATCTGGGCCAGCCAGTTCTTCGTCACTGCCGATGCCACCGCCCCCGGCTTCGGGGCCGTGGTCAACCGGTTGCAGCTTGGTGTCGCCATCAATGTGACGTATCTCGGTCTGGCCGCGCAGCAAGTCGGCGTGTTGTGTGCGCTCGGATCCTTTTGGGTGATTGCCACTGAAGATGTCGGACGCTGGTTGCGCCGCATCCTGATGGCCGGCGGCTGGGCCCTCGCGGTAAGTGCACCTCTGATCCTCACCGGCTATTGGCTGCTGATCGGCGCTGGAGTCCAAGCCTCGTTGGGCACTGCGTGGATAGCCGCACTACTGGCCGGGCTGATCATGATCATCGGTGCCCTGGCGGCGCGTAAGCGATTGTCGAGCACCTGGTATTGGACTAGGCCCGAATACACTCTTTGATCCTGCGTCCGCGATTCGTCGAGGCAAATCGGCCCAGATGAGCCACCATAGGGGTCGGGTCTCCTGTCCGCTCCGGACGGGTTGGACACTTCCCCCTGGCGCCGACCGGTCGTGGCGCGACAGGAGCCCACAACGTCGTTGTCCACAGTAGTTATCCCCAATGTGGAGAATCACACTGGTGTAATAAGGGGTGGCCCTACTTCCAGAGGGTGGCGATGCCGAATGCGGCGGCCATGGCGCCCATACCAATCAGGATGTTCCAGTTTCCGAGGTCGCTCATCAGCGGAACCGACTGGCCCGCCACGTAGTAGACGATCAGCCAGGCGACGCCCAGCAAACCGATGGTGATGAAGGTCGGTGGGACCCATCGACGGCTGGACGGCGGCCTGACCTTTTTCGGCTTGGCGGCCTGCCGCGACTTGAGCCGCTGCTTTTCCTCAGCTGACTTCCGGGTTCTCGACTCGGGCACGATCTCTCCCTTGCTGGTTGAGTAGGTAGCGTAATCAATCACCGATCGCCGGAGCGATTTTCGGACCGGCGGCGTCGAAAGGAGCTTGTTGCCCTCGTCCTCTGCTGGCGGAATGTGGCACCGGATCGCGGCCGTACTGGCCCGAGCGCGCGAGGCCCAACGTCGGCGTGACCGAAGGCGTCGCCCGCTTGGCACGGCTCTCACCGGAGCCGTCTGCGTCCTGGCCGGTCTGATGATCATGGTCAGCGCCTGGAACGCTCAAGGCAGTGATCTGCGCCCAGCCCGCAACACGGACCTGGACGGCCTGATCCAGGATCAATCACGGCGAAACTCCGAGCTGGTTCGCCGGTTGACCGGGTTACGTGAAGAGGTCGACCGGCTGAGCGCGGTCCGGAACGAACCTGATCTCGCACCTCAGCTGGACCACCACGCGGCTACGGCAGGGATGACCGCGGTCGAAGGACCGGCGGTGACAGTCACCCTGAGCGACGCTCCGGCTTCAGTGGCCGCTGATGGCATCGATCCGGACCTCCTCGTCGTCCACCAGCAAGACATCCAGGCCGTGGTCAACGCGCTGTGGAGCGGCGGCGCTGAGGCCATGACCATTCAGGGTCAGCGCGTGATCTCGACAACCGGGGTCAAGTGCGTCGGCAACACGGTTGTCCTCCACGGTGTCCCTTACGCGCCGCCCTATACCATCAGCGCCATCGGTGACCCCGCCCGGCTGCATGCGGCGCTGGCCAGCTCTGAGCCGATTCAGATATACCAGCAATACGTGAATGCCTACCGGCTCGGCTATCGCGAGCACGATGTGCCGAAGGCCACCTTCCCGGCCCATGAGGGCACCCTCAACCTACCCAATAGCCGCCCCATCGGAGGGTGACAGGGGGCGCGCATCGAGCGTGACCTCACTGAGCTTGCCGAGGGGACGCTGGCGCCTCTGGTCAATCGATTCGCCCATGTCACGGCAACGGGGAACAATAGGCGGGTGCCACGACCGAAGATCCTCGTGATCGACAACTACGACTCCTTCGTCTACAACCTGGTGCAGTACCTCGCCCAAATTGGCGCTGACGTCGAGGTGTGGCGCAACGACGATCCACGGTTCGCGGATGCCGCGTTTTCGTCGGGGTTCGATGGTGTGCTGCTGTCGCCTGGCCCGGGCATTCCCGAAGAAGCCGGCGTGTGCATCGACGTGGTCAAGTCGCAGGCCGGCCGGCTGCCGATCTTCGGGGTTTGTCTGGGTCTGCAGTCCATCGGTGTCGCGTATGGCGGGGTCGTGGATCGAGCGCCGGAGCTGCTTCACGGAAAGACATCGCTGATCCATCACCACGGCGTGGGTGTGCTCGCGGGACTGCCGACGCCCTTCACCGCCACCCGTTATCACTCGCTCGCGATCGAGCCGGCCAGCCTGCCGAGCCAGTTGGAGGTTACCGCCACCACCGCCAGCGGAGTGATCATGGCCATTCGGCACCGTGAGCTGGCCGTGGAGGCGGTGCAGTTCCACCCGGAGTCGGTGCTGACCGAAGGCGGCTACCAGATGCTGGCGAATTGGCTTGCGGTCTGCGGTGACGCCGAGGCCCCGGCCCGCGCCGTCGGCATGGCCCCACTAATGTCTGCGCGTTAGCTCAGTGGGTCACTTCGGCGGCGATGTCCGCCCGTAGAGGTGACCCCCAATGACTAACCGGGGGCCTAACGGACCCCACGAGGCCGGAACTGGATGCTGATCCGCGGACCCACCGGCCGCGCCGTCTTTGGCACCGCATGCTCCCAGGTGCGCTGGCAGGAACCGCCCATCACCAGCAGGTCGCCGTGGCCGACCTGATGC
>DATFOP010000113.1:0-3071 GCA_035265505.1 Propionibacteriaceae bacterium
CAGATGTCGCATAGTCCATCAGCCGATCCGACCACACGCCACCGACAAGACCGATGAACCTGAAGGACCAACCCGTCGTCGTGCTGACCCTGCGCTTCAAGTGACCGCGCTCGGTGCGCAGAACCATGCACAGCTACGGTCGATGAGTGCCTGACGTCCGCTTGGAGCCGATGAGCGATGAGGAGTACGCCGAGTTCCGCGAGCGCAGCGAGGCGAGCTATGCGGCTGCGATCGACACGTTGTCCGTGGCCATGAGAAAGTCCCCACTGGTGGCCAGGTAGAGGTCCCCGCTGGTGGCCAGTGAAAGTCCCCACTCTTCGTTCGTCGTGTCGTAGTCGTTGAGGCCCTTCCGCGGCTGACGGTGACGGTGTCAAAGCCGGTCACTGGAGCCGCGGAAGGGGACCTCCATTGAAGAACGCGAGGGAACGGATGGATGTGATCGCCGCCTATCGAGACGTGGGCAGCTATCGGGGGGCCGCGGAGATCTGCGGCACCACCCACAAGACGGTGCGCCGGATCATCGAGGCGTATGAGGCCGGTGGGTTGCCGGTGCGGACGGGTCGGGGACGCAATTTCGACCAGGTGAGGGATCTGGTTGCGCAACGGGTGGAGAAGACGTCGGGGCGGATCTCGGCGAAGCGGTTGTTGCCGCAGGCCTGGGCGGCCGGCTATGCCGGGTCGTCTCGGAACTTCCGCCGGCTGGTTGCCCAGGCAAAGGCGGAGTGGCGCCAAGGTCACCATCGTGGCCGCCGGCCGGGGGTGTGGGCGCCGGGTGAGATGTTGATCATCGATTGGGGTGTCCAGGCGGGACTGCATGTGTTCTGCGCGGTGTCGGCCTGGTCACGGTTCCGGTTCGTCCGGTTCGCCGCCGACGAGAAGGCTGCCACCACGTTCGCTCTGCTGGCGGAGTGCTTCGAAACCCTCGGCGGGGTGCCGAAGATGGTGCTGGCCGACCGGATGGGCTGTCTGAAATCTGGAGTCGTGGCCAACGTGGTGGTGCCAACCCCGGACTATGTCCGTTTCGCCACCCACTACGGGTTTCGGCCCGATTTCTGTGAAGCTGCCGACCCGGAGTCGAAGGGCATGGTGGAGCATCTGGTCGGCTATGCCAAGCGGGACCTGATGGTTCCGCAGCAGCCCTTCGATGATCACCGAACGGCCAACGAGGCTGCAGCCGTTTGGTGCGCCGAGGTCAACGCGGTCACTCATTCGGAGATCTACGCGGTGCCGGCTGAGCGGCTGAGGGTCGAACAGCCGGTGCTTGGCCCGCTGCCGTCGTTGCGACTCGAGCTGGGCGCCCGGCCGGTCACCCGGAAGGTCGACCGGCTGTCGTGTGTCCGGTTCGGATCGGCTCGCTACTCGGTGCCGTGCCGGCTGATCGGTCACCAGGTCACCCTCACCACCACGGCAACGATGATCACCGTGGTCGAGCCGGTGAGCGGGGAGGTGTTGGCCGAGCATCGGCTGGTCGCGCCGGGTGAGACCAGCATCATCGATGACCACTACGGCTCATCCAGGCCGGACCGACCGAGCCGGGCACCCAGGGCGAGAACCCAGACGGAGAAGAACTTCCTCGCCCTCGGACCGGTTGCGGAGGCGTTCCTGGTCGGAGCTGCCGCGGCCGGGGTGTCGAAGCTGTCGACCGAGTTGGCCGACATCGCCACCCTGCACGCGGCGCACGGCACCGACGCCTTGCTGGCCGCCCTGCGTCGGGCGGTGGAGTTCGGCCGCTGGCGGGCCGCCGACGTCCGCTCCATCTTGTCCGCGGGCGGCGCGGCACCGAGCCCGCGTCCGGCCGGGCAGGCCCTGGTGCTCACCCTGCCGTCGGTGCCGACCCGATCGTTGGAGGCCTACCGGATCGGCGGCGAGCAGCCATGACCACAGCTCCGCCGATTCTGGCTGCGGACCTCACCGCCGGGCTGAAACGACTGAAGATGGCCGGCATGCGTCGCCTCGCCCCTGAGCTGCTGCTCACCGCCAAGACACAACGGTGGAACCCCGAAGAGTTCCTCCGCACCCTCGTCGAGGCCGAAATCGCCGCCCGCGACGCCTCGAACGCCCGAACCCGCCGCCGCCAAGCCATGTTCCCAGTCAACAAAACACTCGACGAGTTCGACCTGGCCGCCTCCTCGGTGCCAAGGGCCACCTTGGACTACCTGTCCAGCCTGGAATGGGTGCGGGCCGCGGAGAACGTCTGCCTCATCGGACCGGCGGGCACCGGGAAAAGCCACCTGCTGCTTGCCCTCGGATCAGCTGCCGTCGACGCCGGTCACCGGGTCCGCTACTACACCGCCGCCGAACTCCTCGACAGCCTCTACCGTGGTCTGGCCGACAACAGCGTCGGCAAGATCATCGACGGGTTGCTGCGCTACGACCTGGTCATCGTCGACGAGCTGGGGTTCGCCCCATTGGACGACACCGGCGCCCAGCTACTGTTCCGGTTCGTCGCCGCCGCCTACGAACGCCGATCCCTCGGCATCGGATCCCACTGGCCATTCGAATCCTGGGGCCGCTTCCTGCCCGAACACACCACCGCGGTCAGCATGCTCGACCGGCTCCTGCACCACTGCCACGTCATCGTCACCGACGGCGACAGCTACCGCATGAAACAAGCCCGCGCGAAAGGAGGAACCAAGATCAACAACCACTAAGAAACACCCGAAGACTGGGGACTTTCACCTGGCCACCAGCGGGGACCACGAATTGGCCATTGACATTGCCCATCGCTAATGATCTTGTGCCCCGCCAAGATCTGGGGTGTCACTGTTGATTCCTTCTCGGCACAGTCTCGGCGAGACGAGAGCCCGGTGGATCAGCTCCGCAGGCTGGCGAGAATGGGAGTTCGCTCCATAGACCGCACGGGCTAGAGCAAGTTCATTAACGATCATGTAGCCGGTTAATCGACGATCATGGAGCCGGCGCCGATAAGCCCGGCGGAGTTGCCGATCGTCGAGATTGCGAACGGCAACGGTGACCGCCAGGCAGCCCCGAAACAACTTGTGTGGAGTGTGGCGGACGGCGTAGGTGCTGCTCTACAGCCTGGGGTTATCAACAGGTCGGGAGTTCAGTGG
>DATFOP010000114.1:0-5321 GCA_035265505.1 Propionibacteriaceae bacterium
GGCGGCCATGGGATAGAAGGCACTGAAGGTGTCCTGAACGAAGTGCGGGTGCAGCTCACGGTCGCTGCGCACTGCGCCGCCAACCTCCGGCTGGGCTTCCAGCAGTAAGGTCTCCCAGCCTGCGTCGGCCAGTCGGTTCGCTGCCACCAGCCCGTTGGGGCCCGCACCGATGACGACCGCGTCGACTTCCGCCGGGAGCGCCATGGTCTGCCTTTCGCCGAGTGAGATCCCAGACTCGTCTAGCGCCCGACCTGCCCGGCGTGCAGGACCGCCAAACTAGGCTGGCCGAGGCCTGAAGAGGGTCAGAGAATTGGGCGCCCGCCGGTCACCGCGATCCGTGCACCTGAGATGTAACTGCCGGCGTCCGAGGCGAGCAGGACATACACCGGTGCTAGCTCGACAGGCTGACCTGCTCGGCCCAACGGCGTGTCCTGGCCGAACTTCTCCACCTTCTCAGGCGGCATGGTCGAGGGGATCAGCGGCGTCCAGATGGGGCCGGGCGCGACGCTGTTCACCCGAATGCCCTTCTCGCCCAGCAACTGAGCAAGGCTGGCACAGAAGTTGGCGATCGCCGCCTTGGTGGCGGCATACGGGGCCAGAGTCGGTGAGGGCATGTCGGAGTTCACCGACGAGCTGCCGATGATCGAGGATCCGGCCTTCATATGTGGCACCGCCGCCTTCGCCAGGTGGAAGAAGGCCCCGATGTTGGTGTCGAAGGTGCGGTCCCAGTCTTCGTCCGGAATCTCGTCGAGCGACTCATAGGTCATCTGATAGGCGGCGTTGTTGACCAGGATGTCGACGCCACCTAATTCCTTTACCGCCGTATCGATGAGATCGCGGCAATGCTGCGGTTGGGAGATATCGCCCTTGACGAGGCAAGCCTTGCGGCCCGCTTTCTCCACGTAGCCTTTGACTTCCTCGGCGTCGGAGTCTTCGCTGAGGTAGGAGATCAACACGTCGGCACCCTCCCGGGCGTACGCGATAGCCACGGCCCGCCCGATCCCCGAGTCCGCGCCGGTGATTACCGCAACCTTGCCCTGGAGCTGCCCGGTGCCCTGGTAGCTGTCCTCGCCGCAGTCCGGGACAGGAGTCATCTTGCTCTGGATGCCAGGTACGTCCTGCTGTTGTGCTGGTTGGCCCATCGGGCACTCCTTTCCGTCGCATCTCTCTTCGACGGAACTACCCATTCAATGGCTCGGCGACCCTGGATCCGCCGCGAAATCTGCCATCTGACGCCCCACATTCGGCAGCCGATGTACAAGGATCCCGAGCGGACGGGTCAGGCCTCGGTCAGCGCGGCAGCTCGTTGAAGCGATCCGCTGCGCGCCTGCCGAGCGTGGTGAGCGCGTTTGAGACGCGCCGACCGGGTGCCGTCAGCTGTTGGGCAGCTTGCCAACCCTCGAGCGCCTCGGTCGGAGCGGACGCTCGGGGCAGCAGTCGGGCCACCAGGCTGAACAGAGCCGATGTCAGGGTGGGGAAGAGGGCATCGATGCGCCAACCGATCCTGGCGAGCGGGGTGGTGATCACCATGGCCCGCCCGACCAGTATCCCGCTGACAATCTGGGCGGCTGCCCGCTCGGCGTCCATCGCGACGATTGGCAGCGAGGCTGCCGCGGAGAACCAGGCGTATTCTCTCGGCTGGTTGCCCACGAACTGGGCCCGCAGGTGAGATCCGGTACGCATCAATCCCGGAGTCACGGTGGTCACTGAGACCCCTGAGCCCGCCAGTTCCGCCCGTAGCCCCCGGCTGAATCCGACCGCTCCGAACTTGGCCGAGCAATAGGGCAACAGGTGAGGTACCGAAACGAGGCCGCCGACTGAGGTGATCAGCCCGATCCGCCCCCGCTTGCGCGCTCGCATTCCGGGCAGAACCGCGAGCGCAGTGTTGATCGGCCCCCACAGCATGGTGTCGATCGACGCTGTGAAGTGCTCACGGGTCAGCGCCTCCAGCGGCCCTACCTGGATGATCCCCGCCACGCAGATCATCACCTCGATCGGTCCTTGCGTGTCCTCGATTCGGCGGACCAGGTCGTCTACCTGAGCACGGTCGGTGACGTCGCAGATCTCGGCGGCGGCCTCGTACCCGGCCGAACTGAGTTCGCCCGCTGCCCGCTCCAGCTCCTCGGCGTCCCGGGCGCTGATGATCAGCCGGTGTCCGCGGCTTCCGAGCTCGTGGGCGAGGAGCAGGCCGAGCCCGCGAGAGCCGCCCATGACCAGCGCGAGGGGAAGAACGGGAGAGGCTGCTGTGGTCATGGTCGAGGGTATCGGCGCCCGAATCAGGGCTGGTATGGAGGGTCGCACGGCTAGCTGCGATTATCACGTTCTGGGTGCATCCCACCCCGGCCTCCTTGTGTACGTTGTAAAGCTCCGTTACGGTCTCTGAAGTGCATGATCTTGAACTTCTCGGCAATCCGTAGCTTGGGTGAGGCGTCGAATCTCACCGCTCACGAAAGGACAGGCAATGAGGTTGAAGGCACTCGTGGGGACGGTCGCTGCCGGCGCTTTGGTGTTGAGCGCCTGCGGTGGTGGCGGTGATGAAGGCAGTGCTTCGTCGGAGGAATCCGGAAGCGCGGGTCCGACCTTCGGTACCAGTCCATCTGGCGACCTGGCGGCCTGGGGCTTCGAGAACGCGGACGAGGTCGGTACATCCCGGCTGGACTATGCCAAGCAGAAGTTGACCGGAGTGACGATCAAGATCGACGAGACGGCGTTCGACGCACAGAAGTTCACGACCCGCGCGGCCAGCGGAAACGTGCCAGACGCCGTCCAGATGGACCGGCAGTACGTGGCGACCTACGCCGCCAAGGGCTTGATCAAACCGCTGGATGGTTGCTTTTCGGCCCACAACGTCGATCCTCGGGCCCAGTACTACCCGTCGGTGATGGATGACGTGACCTGGGACGGCAAGGTCTGGGCGGTGCCCCAGTTCTACCAGCCGCCGGCGATCATGCTCAACAAGCGCGTCATGGACAAGGCAGGCGTCACAGCCGCGGACATCGATACCTCCAAGCCTGATGCGCTCCTCGCCGCGGTCGGCAAGATGTATAAGGCCGACGGTGGCACACCGACGACGATGGGCTTGGACGCGCAGCCGACCGGGCAGCCGCTGCTGTGGTTGCTGGGCATGGGCGGACAAGTGATCGATCAGGAGGGCAAGCCAACCCTCGACAATCCGAACAACGCCAAGGCGATTGCGTTTCTCAAGCAGCTGATGGATGCTCAAGGCGGTTACGCGAAGGCGAAGAGCTTCACCGACTCTTTCGACTTTTTCGGTGAAAAGAATCAGTTCGTGAAGGACCAGGTGGGATCAGAAGTTGTCGCCCAGTGGTACGTCAACGTGCTGACGCCGTACGTCAAGAACGTGGACATCTCAGCCGTTCCGTTCAAGGACTCCAGCGGCCAGCCCTTCACGGTGGCCAGCGGCAGCTCGTTCGTCATCCCGGAGGGTGCCAAGAATCCGGACGCCGCGTGCGCCTGGATGATCAACCTCACGTCGCAGGAGGCCTGGATGGCCGCGGGCGCTGCTCGTGCGAAGACGATCGAGAAGACTCCCGGCGCAATCAACACGGGTCTGTTCACCGGCTCGCCGGCGGCGGACAAGGCGATTCGCGACCAGCACGTAAAGCCGAGCAACAACGCCGGCTTTGACCAGACGATTTCCACGTTCTACGACGTGGTGGGGTCAGGCAAGTCCTTCGGCGCTTCGCCAGCCGGTCAGCAGATTCAGACGGAGCTCCAGAACGCGATCACCTCAGCTCTGCTCGGCAGTAAGACCCCCGAAGCGGCCCTGGCCGATGCCCAGACCGCCTCTCTGCGGGCTTACAACCAGGCGCGGTAGTTCGTTCACCGGCTATCCCGCTATTCCGACCTTGAGCCCCTTCGGCACGCTTTGAGCCCGTTCCTGCGGGTGTGCTGTCTACGTAGATGCGGGACATGATGTCTACGTAGTTATGGGTCACGAGGCTAGTTCCTCCGCCGTCGATGATGTGCCGGTGCTCGGCGCTGTCAAGGTCGTTCCTCCAGTGGGGGGCTGCACCTTGACAGCGCTTGCGCTCCGGCGGTTGGGCGGGCGGTGGAGGAATGGACCGGTGTGAGCTGTTCGGGCTGGCCCGATGTTGATCACGATTAGGCGGCTGGGCGGAGATTGTTGCGGTATGGCTGGGTGTAGTCGATGCGGCGGTGCCCGATTGGTGTGCCATCGGCCTGGTAGACGGTGAGGTGGTCGCCGTCGAGCAGTGCGGTCACCGATTGCCCGGCGTAGCGCTTGCCCACGGTGACCCAGATTGGGCGAAGCGCGATCAAGCCGCGGGAACTGACTTTGAGCACCCGCAGGTCAGCGTCGGTTTGCACTGGCAATTGATCAGGGCCGCCGAAAGCGGCGGCCTGCCGCCAGGCCTGGAGGGGCGGCATGTTGACCGCGCTGTGCCGCCGAGAACGGTTGTAACAGTCCTGGTATCGGTCGCACAGCGTTTGCAGCTCGGTGACAGTGGCAAACGGAGGCTGCTCAGCCAGCCACGCTTTGAAGGTGCGATGGTGTCGTTCCACTTTGCCGCAGGTTTGCGGGTGATAGGGGCTGGCATGGATCAGCCGGGCTCCGCTGCCGGTAACCAGCCGGGTGAATCGGGAGGTACCGCCTTTAGTGAACCGGGAGGTGAACGCGACCCCGTTATCAGACAACACCAGCCCCGGCACGCCGAACGCCGTGAACGCCCGGCGGATCGCAGCCACCGCCGCTGCCGCGGTTTCGGCCTCGGCGGCTAAGGACGCGGTCAACACCCGGGTGGCGTCGTCAAGGACTTCGAAGACGACCACCTTGCCGCCGGCGGCAAGTTCCATCACGGTTGCGTCGATCTGGTAGCAGTCCCGGGGCCGGGCATAAGCGAAGCGGCGGTAAGACTTCTTCGGCCGCTTCTTCGGCTCCGCGACCACCAGCCCGTGTCGGCGCAGAATGTTGTGGATGGTGGCCCTAGATGGCACCCGCCAGCCCCGCTCCGCCCAACCCTGGTTCGTCGCGGTCTCGGCTAGCCGGTAGGCGATGTTCTCCGCCCCGTTATCCCGGCCCAGCTGCTGGCGCAGTCGCACCACAGCGGCTTCCACCTCAGCAGGGGTCTGCAACGGCGAGCGTTTAGGACGCCTGGACTTAGGCTTCCAGCACCCCTCGACCTGAATCCGTTGCTTATGCCGATAGGCGGTGCTGCGGGGCACCTTGTTGATCTGGCACCAGCGTTGGAAATCGCCGTCGAAGGCGTCCACCCCATGCGACACCGCCGCGACCAGCACCGCATCCAACAGCCTCATCCGAGCCACCGTTCTCGCCATGA
>DATFOP010000115.1:0-9174 GCA_035265505.1 Propionibacteriaceae bacterium
CTCTGCCATGCCCTATCCGCGCGTCATCCCGCACAGTGACGGCGCTGGTGTCGTGGAGGCGGTCGGCGAAGGGGTGGACCGGGGCAGGATCGGTCAGCGCGTCTGGGTGTATGGCGCGCAGTCCTACCGGCCGTTCGGTACGGCCGCGCAACTGACGGTCGTTCCAAACGAGCAGGCCATCGACCTTCCCGACAGCCTTCCTGAGGAGGTGGGCGCCTGCCTGGGCATCCCCGGGATTACAGCGCATCGGGCAGTGTTCGCCGACGGCCCGGTCACTGGCGCGACCGTGCTGGTCCATGGCGTACTCGGTTCTGTCGCAGCACTGGCGGCGCAGCTCGCGTGCTGGGGCGGGGCGACGGTGATCGGCACGGTACGACGACGTGATGACGTCAAGCCGATCAACAATGAAGCGATTGCGCACGCTGTCGCCCTGGATCAGCCAGACCCGGCCGCCGCCATCAGGGCGCTCGCGCCAGACGGCGTTGACCGCATCATCGAGGTGGCCTTCTCCGATAACGTCGATCTCGACGCCGCAGTCGCCAAGAACAACGCGGTCATCGCCGCTTATGCCAGCCGTCACGACCGGCCCGACTTCCCGTTCTGGCCCATGCTCTTCGACAACCTGAGCATCCGGCTGCTCGGCAGCGACGACTTCCCCGCCGCGTCGAAGCAGCAGGCCGCGGCTGAGCTCACCGCCGCTGCGCGAGACGGAGCGTTATCCGTTGCTGTCGGCTCGCCCTTACCGCTCCGCAGCGCAGCAGAGGCACACGACCTCGTAGATCAAGGCACGCGCAGCAGAGTCGTCCTGAGTATCCCTGACTGAGCCAAGATTCGATCACAGTAGCGAGCCCTCCAGCGGCATGCGAGATGACTTTGTCGAGGGCTGAAATGTACGTCTAGATCTCATGAGCTACGCGTCCGGCCACGCCGCGTTTCCGGTGTTCATGACTCCTTTTCGGAGCACGTGCTGGCAGCGATCGACTGGGCGATGTCGCGCAGTTTGCGGTTGCTGTCCTGAGACAGCTTGGAGAGGCTTTTGAATGCTTCGTCGGCGTCGCAGCCCTGCCGGGCCATTAGGATGCCTTTCGCCTGCTCGATAACAGACCTGGACTGCATTGCGGCCCGCATCTGGCCCGCCAGCGCGGCGGTGTGGTTGTACAGGGCAGCATTGGCAACCGCCACCCCGGCATAACTGGCGAAGGCCTGAGCGAGGGCGATCGTCTCCTCAGCCAGGTGATTGGGAGTTGATGCGTAGAGGTTGAGCGCACCCACAACTCGCTGCGGTACGGGAAGCCCGACCGAAACGCTGTGGGTCACGCCGGCCCGCCGCGCGGAGCGAGCGAAATCTGGGTACAGGCTGTCATCGGTGACATCGACCACCACGGTGTCACCGGTCACAGCTGCGTCCAGGCAGGGGCCAACACCGTGTTGGTACTGCCGTTCGTCGAGGTGCATAGCCAGCTGGCCGGTGAAGACCACGGTATTTGCCTTTTCCCGGTCGACCAAGGTGACGGAGACCTCGTCGATGTCGGGCACGGTATCGCGGGCCAGGGCGGCAATCTGTCCCAGTGTCTCGTCCAAAGACTTTTCGCCGATCATGATCTTGCTCAGCTCAGCAAAAGGCGGCCAGCGGCTCTTGTCTGCCACGGTCTCGGGACAAGTTGACTGACATGATCGTCCGGCTTTCACTAGGCACGCATGCTGCTTGAGGAGCGGGCCTATCTGTCGTGAGCGGGACGCACCCTCGTGAGAAGGCACATTACTTCACATGCTGGGGAGCATTCCTCATCTGCTGGGGGCCGTCGATCTCTGCTGTTCGATCGTGTCGCAGTCAACCGCCGGCCGGTTCGGAGCAGCGACACCCTAAACCGGCCAGGTGTTGCCGGCCAGATCAACGAACTGATAACCGGCCACGCGATAGTCGTCGATGATTCCGGGCAGGGCGGCCACCGTCGAGCCACGGTCACCACCGCCGTCGTGCATCAGCACGATTGGGTGCTTCTCCTCCAAGCCAGCCCGAGCCCGCTTCCGAATCTTGTCCGCTAACTTCACATTGCCGGGGCTCTGGCCCGACCAGTCCCGCGTATCCACTGACCAGATAGCCATCGACAGGCTTGCCTGACGGCTGATCTTCTCCGCTCCTTTGATGACGCCGCCCGGTGGCCGGAAGAAGCAGGGATCCTGCCCGGTGGCCTTGACGATCTCCCGACGCGTGCGGTCAATCTCACTAGTCAAGCGTGCCGCTTTCCAACCCACCGATGACGGGGGCGTGCTATGCGACCAGGTGTGGTTACCGAGCAGGTGGCCCGAGTCGACGATCGCCCTCAGCGTTTCGGGTCTCTCCATCACCATCTGACCGACCACAAAAAACGTTGCGCGGACCTGCTTCTCCCGCAGAGTGTCGAGTATCAGAGGCGTGAAGTCACCAGGGCCGTCGTCGAAGGTCAGGGCCACCGTACGGACCGACGGATCTTCGCCGACCACTGGAGGAGCAGCGTAGATGGGCGTGGCGGATGGTGCGGGACATGGCTTCGCTCCAGCGCTGGGGACAGGTGAGGTCTCCGTTATGGTCGGGCTAGTGTCTGCGGCTGGCGGGTTTGTCACCGCCGCGGGGTTCCCCGCTTCTGTGGGGTTAGTCGCGGCAAGAGAATCCCCGTCGGCGCGCACGGCAGTGAATGCTCGGACGATCAGGACCACGATCAACACGACGACCAGCACGAGAATGGCAGCCAGAATGGCGACGCGATCCCAGCGCACCCGGAGCTGTCCGCCGGGTCGCGTGGGTGAGTGTGGGGGACGGCCCGGGCGGCCGGACGACGGCGTGCGCGAAGGACGCGACGGCGACATGACGGCCATGCCTCATCCTGACGTCCGGTAAGTCCGCAGGACCGAATTTCGCAGCGTGTTCGGCGCCGAACTCCTCCCGGTGGGCAGCTGAAGTGCCTTGCCAGCCCCGTTTACGGCGTAAAAAGGATCCTTCTAGCCGTTGACGCGATTCCCGCACTCGACTTACCTTTGTTAACAGCAATCACAGGAGCATCAAACCGGGGAGGGAGCGTCATGGCCGAAGGCGATGGCGCACTGTTGTTCATCGTCGCCGTGGTTGCCTTGGCCGCCGCCGGTGGGGCGGCTGGCGCCACGCCGACACCCCTTCCGGGCACCACGACGACGACCACAACGAACACCGGCGTCCCGGGCCGCTATCTGTCGACATGCCCAGGTTGGATCGTCGGGCAGAGAACCGCGAACGGCATGACGCTTCGGGTTTATTACGACCCCCAGGCCGGCGGACTGAACTGCGTGTCGGCGACCCACAACGGCCCGATCACCGCACCGAGCTATCTCAAAACTGAACTGCGCTTTTCCAGCTACGCCGGTTCGGCTTGGCCCCAGTACTCCTCGCAGACCGGCGCATCCGGCGTCCGAACGGTGAGTGGCGCTTATCTCACGGCGGCCGACAACCGCTGTGTCACCGCCGTCGCGACGTACTACCCGTCGGGCGGAAGCGCGCGCAGTGTCAGCCTCAACCGAATCGCCTGTGGCTGAAGTCGCCTTCGCCGGTTGAGGCTCCAGATGCAGCCCCGGCCGGTACCGATCAACTAACGGCCGCTGCCCGCGTACACCACGGCCTCCTCCGCGGCATCCAGACCGAAGGCGGTGTGCGCCGCGGCCACGGCACGATCGACGTCGTCTTGATCAACAACGACGGAAATCCGGATCTCCGACGTGGAGATCATCTCGATATTCACCCCCACCTCGGCGAGCGCGGAGAAGAACTTGGCGGTGACCCCGGGGTGGGATCGCATGCCGACGCCGACCACCGAAACCTTGCCAATCCGGTCGTCGTAGAGGACGTCGTCGAAGCCGATTTCCTCCCTTAGCCCGTCGAGCGTGGCCATTGCGGCCCGCCCATCCGTGCTGGGCAGAGTGAAGGAGATGTCGGTTCGCGAGGTCGCCGACGCGGATACGTTTTGCACGATCATGTCGATGTTGATCTCCGTCGCGGCCACCGCCTGGAAGATCCGCGCCGCCTGGCCCACTCGGTCCGGGACACCGACGATCGTGATCTTGGCTTCGCTGCGATCATGAGCGACGCCGGAGATGATAGCCTGCTCCATCGCGGTTCCTTCCTCGAGTTCAGTCACCCAGGTCCCGTCCTTGTCAGTGAACGAGGACCGTACGTGCACCCGGACGTTCTCCCGGCGTGCGTACTCCACGCAGCGGAGATGCAGGACTTTGGCCCCGCAGGCTGCCATCTCGAGCATCTCCTCGTAGCTGATGTGCGGGATGCGCCGAGCGCTCGGCACGATCCGGGGATCGGCGGTGTAGATGCCGTCGACATCGGTGTAGATCTCACAGTGATCTGCGCTGAGCGCCGCCGCCAGCGCGACCGCCGTGGTGTCCGAAGCACCGCGGCCGAGCGTCGTAACGTCCTTGCTGTCCTGGGCGACCCCTTGGAAGCCCGCGACGATGACAATGTCGCCCTGATCGAGTGCGGACGTGATGCGCCCGGGGGTGATGTCGATGATCCGGGCGTTGCCGTGCGTACCCGTGGTGATGATGCCTGCCTGCGAGCCGGTCAACGACCGGGCGTGCAGACCTTGATCATGAATGGCCATCGCCAACAACGCCGCACTCATCCGCTCACCGGCCGTGAGCAGCATGTCCAGCTCGCGGGGAGGAGGCAGCGGTGACACCTGGAGCGCCAGCTCCATCAGTTCGTCGGTGGTGTCCCCCATCGCCGAAATCACCACGACCACATCGTGACCGTCCTGCCTGGTGGCGACGATCCGCTTGGCGACGCGCTTGATGCTGTCCGCGTCTGCGACCGACGAGCCGCCGTACTTCTGCACGATTCGTCCTGAGGAGGCCTTGGGCGTGACCCGTGCCGGGGAAGCCTTCGGCATCACTCGCCCGGGGGACGCCTTCGGCAACCCCCGTCCCGAGGACGCCTTCGGCGTCGCGCGACCCACACCGCCTCCTTCGCTTCAGCTCGGTCAACTCTAGGCCATCGAGCTGCCAGCCCCGGCGGTTGAAATACTGGACGACATGACGGAGCCGGTTGAACCTGGAACGCCCGATCCGGCCTCGGGGGGAGCCAAGCGGGTTGGAGATGCCGAGCGCGACAAAGCGGTCGAATTCCTGCGCGAGCACATGGCGGCGGGTCGTCTCGACGCCGGCGAGTTCGACGAACGGCTGACCCGGGCGCTGAACGCCAAGGTGGGGCCTGATCTGGACGCGTTGTTCAACGACCTACCTGAGCCTCGACCAGGCACGACGCTAGTGCCTAGGGAGCCGTTCCAGGCGCCGCCGTGGCAGTCGGAATCGGCGGCCGCGCCGCCTGGCTCTCAGCTGGCATCGGCGGCCCCAGCCAAGCACCCGAACACGGTCCACCGGAATTTCGCGGTTGTCACAGCTACAGCGTGGACGCTGGCCATCGTCTTTTGTTTCGCCACCGGCTGGCAGAACTGGTGGATCCTCTTCATACCGATCTTCATGTCCTGGGGGATGAAGCGCAGGCAGCCCTAGAGTGAGCCCGTGGACGAGATCCGGTGGGGCATCGTTGGACCAGGGCGTATCGCGGAGTCGGTGATCGGCGACTTTCGACATGTCCCGGCAGCGCGACCGGTCGCCGTCGGCAGTCGATCGATGGAACGCGCACAGGCGTTCGCCGACAAGCACAGGCTGGAGCGGGCTTATGGGTCGTACGACGAGTTGATCAACGACGACGACGTCGACGCGCTCTACATCGCGACTCCACATTCGCAACACCTCCATCCGGCGCTGGCGGCGATCAAGGCGGGCAAGGCCGTGCTGATCGAGAAGACGTTCACCGCAACAGTGGCCGGGGCGGAAGAGATCATCCGGGCCGCCCGAGACCACCACGTTTTCGCGATGGAAGCCATGTGGACTCGCTTCCAGCCAGCGATTGTGGCCGTGCGGGAACTGATCGCCGACGGGGCGATCGGCGAGGTCCGGCAGGTGTCCGCCGATCTGGGGGTCGACCGGCCGTTCGACCCGCAGGACCGGCTCTTCAATGCCGACCTGGGTGGCGGCGCGATGCTCGATCTCGGGGTGTACGTGGTGTCGTTCGCCCAGCACTTCCTCGGCAACCCGGATCGGGTCGAGGTCAGCGGTTCCCTGACCCCTACTGGTGTGGATGCGGAGGCCGGGCTGTTACTCGGCTACCAGGACGGACGTGCCGCCACACTGCTCATGTCGCTTCGCAACCCGACGCCGGGCATGGCACGGATCCACGGTACCGAAGGGTGGATCGAGGTGCCGCCCCGCTTCCACCATCCTCACTACATCGTTCTCCAGCGGACCGGCGGTGAGCCGGAAGTCATCCGCCGTCCGCCGAGTGGCACGGGCTATTCCCACGAGCTGATCGAGGTCACCGAGTGCCTGGTCGACGGCCGCACGGAAAGCGAGGTCATGCCCCTGGACGACACCTTGGCGGTGCAGCGGATCTTGAACGGAGCATGTGAGTCGTTGGGTGTCTACCACTACGAGGCGTCGACGTAACGGCGACCCTCGAAAGCCCGGCCCAGAGTTACCTCGTCGGCATATTCCAGATCACCGCCGACCGGCAGGCCGCTCGCCAGCCGGCTTACCTTCACGCCGAGCGGGATGAGCAGCCGGCTGAGGTAGGTGGCGGTAGCCTCGCCTTCGAGGTTGGGGTCGGTGGCCAAGATCACCTCGGTGACAGTGCCGTCGGCCAGCCGCAGGCACAGCTCTCTGATCTTGAGGTCCGCCGGGCCGACGCCGTCGATCGGGCTGATCGCGCCGCCGAGCACGTGGTAGCGGCCACGGAACTCACGGGTGCGTTCAACCGCCACGACGTCCTTCGGCTCTTCGACAACGCAGAGAATCGTCTGGTCGCGACGGGGATCTCGACAGATCCGGCATTGAGTGGCCTCGGCCACGTTGAAGCAGGTCTCGCAGAACTTGACCGTGTCCTTGACCAGCTTGAGAGTGGCGGCCAGCCGTAGCACATCTTCCGGCTCCGCTGCGAGGATATGGAAAGCCAAGCGCTGGGCGCTCTTTGGCCCGATGCCGGGCAGTCGGCCGAGTTCGTCGATGAGATCTTGAACCGGACCCTCGTACATGCTCCTGCTGTTCCGCTCAGAAGGGCAGGCCGCCGCCGAGCCCGCCGGCCAGCGGGCCCAGCTTGGAGGACGCTAGAGCCTGACTTCGGTTGGTCGCGTCCCGGACTGCGGCCAGGATCAGGTCGGCCAGCGTCTCGGTGTCCTCCGGATCGACCGCCTCGGGCTTAATCACCAGCCCGACAAGCTCCCCCGCCCCGGTCATGGTGACAGTGACCATATCTCCGCCAGCCGTGCCCTCGACCTTCATCTCGGCCAGCTCCTGCTGAGCATTCAGAAGTTGCTGCTGCATGGCCTCGGCCTGGGCCATCAGACCGGACATATCGCCTTCGGGGATCATCTCGGGGTACTCCTTCACGATGAGTGTGCGAACAGCCTACGCACCGTGCTCTTCCTCAGCGATGATCTCCGCGCCCAGGTGGCGAGTCAGCAGATCCGTGTCGGAGACGGTCGAGTCGTCGAGTTCGGCGTCCGTACGGTCGGCCGCGGCGTCGCGATCATCGACAGGCTCGGCTCCGCCGTTGTTTTCGCCGGTGCTGGAGGCAGCTCGGGTGGTGCGGATGTGCTGCCGGGCTTGCTGGCCAGCGGCGGCCGTCTCGCTGGATGGCTCGGGCCAGGCCTTGCGCGGCGGTGGAGCCGGTACCGGTGGCGCTGCGCTCACGTCGACCATCGTGACGATCCGGAAGTCCGCGCCCAGAACGACGATCAAGGCCTCCCGGAGAATGTCCTCACTGCCGCCCCGGCCGAAGCTGTCCCGGGCACCTGCATTGGCCATAGCCAGGGTCAACGTGCCGTCGCGGACGTCGGCCACCTGTGCGTTCTGGCTCAGCAATATCCAGGTGAAGCGGCGCTTTCCCTTAACCTCCTCGAGCACCTCCGGCCAGAGCCGGCGAACGTCGGTCACGGACAGCTGCGCGGGCACGTCAGTTGGAGCCGACTCGTGGTTGGAGCTGGTCGATGCCTCGAGCCCCGCCACGCCGGCTGAGCTTGTCGCAGCCCGTCGTTCGACTGGCTCAGGGCCCGGATTCGCGCGGGCTGAGCTTGTTGCACTCTCCGACTCGCTCACGCCGCTTGTCGAAGCCCGCCCTTCGACGGGCTCAGGGCTCCTTGGTGAGGGCTCAGGACTTGTCGGCGCAGGCTCAGCGCTCGAGGCCACGGGCCCTGAGCTAGTCGAAGCCTGGCCTTCGCCTGCCGGTGCAGGCTCCGGACTCATCGGGGCAGGTCGGGTCTCCGCGGAGGTCGCCGCCCCCACCACACCCAGCCGACGCTCCAGCCGATCCAGCCGGGCGTGGATTCCTCGGTCGTCGACGTCTGCTCCGGGCAGCAGGACCCGGGCGCACATCAGCTCCAAGTGCAGGCGAGGGGCCGTCGTACCGCGCATTTCAGTGAGTCCTGTCGCGATCACCTCCGCGGCCCGGGTCAATTCACCGGGACCGAGAGCGGCCGCCTGCGAAGACAGGCGTTCAGCCTGATCGGCAGCAACCTCCACCAGGCCGGAGGTCAGTGCATCCGGCACGGCGGCGACCAGGACCAGATCCCGAAGTCGACGCAGCAGGTCTTCCGCAAACCGGCGTGGATCCTGACCAACCTCGATCACCTTGTCGACGCAGGTGAACACCCCGCCGGTATCCCCCGCGGCAAAGGCGTCGACCAACTCGTCCAGCAACGAATCCGGCGTATATCCAAGCAACGAAGCGGCGTGCCGGTAGGACACGCCCGAGTCCTCCGCACCACCGAGAAGTTGATCAAGAACCGACAACGAGTCCCGCACCGAACCCGCGCCCGAACGGACCACCAAGGGAAGCACGCCAGGCTCCACCTGGATCCCCTCGGCCGCGCAGAGCTTGGCGAGGTAATCGGCCAGCACCCGCGGCGGCACGAGCCGGAACGGATAGTGGTGGGTCCGAGAACGGATGGTGCTGATCACCTTGTCGGGCTCGGTCGTCGCGAAGATGAACTTCACGTGTGGGGGCGGCTCCTCGACGAGCTTCAGCAAGGCGTTGAAGCCGGCGGTGGTGACCATGTGGGCTTCGTCGACGATATAGATCTTGTAGCGGCTGCTCACTGG